>NZ_KV838026.1:0-300072 GCF_001838635.1 Haemophilus sp. HMSC71H05 | reverse complement strand
AAAAAGTGCGGTCAAATTTGACCGCACTTTTGTTATCACTTAAAAGCACATTATTTTGCTGCTTTTAACTCTTGGTAATACTGTTCATAGTATTGGATTGCATCACCTACATCATCTTGCCAGTAGCTTTTTTGAAGAATTTCTGCTGGTGGATAAATAGCTGGATCTTCTGTGATTTCTTTCGGAAGTACTTTTTTCGCTTCAAGGTTAGCTGTTGGGTAACCGATCGCTAAAGTCAATTTTTCCGCTGCTTTTGCACCTAACAAGTAGTTAATCAACTTGTGTGCACCATCTGGGTTTTTAGAGGTTTTAGGAATCGCTAAAGTATCAACCCAAAGAACAGGCCCTTCTTTTGGGAACACCATATTTAATGGCGCTTGTTCTTTTTTCGCGATACGTACAGAACCATTCCATAACTGACCTAATTCTACTTCACCAGAGATGAAAGAGTTTGCAGGGTTATCAGAATTGAAAGAAAGTACGTTTGGACGTAATTTCAATAACTCTTCATAAGCTTGCTTGATAATTGCTGGATCTTTGGTATTTGGATCTTGACCAATTTTTAATAACGCAATATTGAATACTTCACGCGCATCATCCAATAATTGGATTTTATTTGCATATTCAGGTTTCCAGAAATCGCCCCAAGAAGTGAAGTCAGAACCTTTATAGGTATTGGTATTAAATGCAATACCTGGCGCACCTAACAACTGAGGAAGCGAGTATTTATTGCCTTTGTCATAAGGTTTGTTGAGCCAATCAGGGTCTAATTCTTTGATAACAGGTAATTTACTGTGATCTAATTCTTGTAGCATGCCTTCTCGTGCCATTTTAGATACGAAGTAGTTAGATGGTGCAATAACATCATAACCGCCTGCATCACCTTGGGTTTTCATTTTGGCATACATCGTCTCATTGGATTCAAGACTTGCCACGATAACTTTGATACCAGTTTCTTTTGTGAAGTCATCTAAAAGACCATCTGGTACGTATTCAGTCCAAGTATATAAGTACACAGTATCATTTGCTGGAGCCTGTGCTTTTGTTGCATCAGACTTGGCTTCTTTGTCGTTACAAGCAGTTAATGTAGCGGCAACTAAACCGGCAGTAAGCAAACCTGCAAATTTTTTCATTTTTCTTTGTTCTCCGTAAAAGAGGGGTAAAAAACCACCTGCATTAATGCAGGTATAAAAAAACGCCTTGATTGTGCGTCAAGGCGTATTTTATTTGATCTTAAAAGATTTGTGAAACCTTTTTATATCAATGTTTAATGATTATTTTTGCGTGTAACTAATTGACTTAAAATGACTAATCCTAATGAAAGCACAATCATAATCGTTGCTAACGCGTTTACTTCTGGTGTTACCCCTGTTTTAACAAGAGAGAAGATACGCAACGGTAGGATTTCATAGCTTACACCACTTACGAAAGAGGATACAACAACATCATCTAATGAAATAGTAAAGCTTAATAACCAACCTGATACCACTGCAGGTAAGGCAAGTGGTAGGATAATTTTACGCAAAATAGTGACTTCGCTAGCACCTAAATCTTTTGCTGCTTCAAGCATTCTTGCATCAAAGCCATTTAAGCGAGAGAAAATCGTCACGGTAACATAAGGTAAACAGAACGTTACGTGCGCCAATAATAATGACCAGAAACCTAACGAAATCCCTACAACCATGAATAAGGCAAGTAGAGACACCGCCATAACGATATCAGGTGACATCATGACGATAAATAACATACCGCTTACTGCTTGTTTACCGCGGAAACGATAGCGATAAAGTGCAATCGCGGTTAAACCACCCACAATAGTTGCTAACGTTGCAGCAAAGAAAGCAATAGTGACAGAGTGGAACGCAGCTTGGATTAAGGTATCGTTATTAAATAAACGCTCATACCAGTTCCAACTAAAGCCTTTCCAACTTAAACCATAACGGTCTTCGTTAAAGGAGTTAGTTACCAAGATAATAATTGGGATATACAAATAAGCGTATACCACAAACATAAAAATATTACGTAGTAAACGACTCATTATTCTAACTCCACTTTCTTATTCAACAGTTTATTTGCACGATAGTAAACGAAAATCAACAATGCCATTAAGATGGTTAAGCCGATACTGATTGCTGAACCGAATGGCCAGTTACGGGAAATTAAGAATTCACTCTTAATCACGTTACCAACTAATAATACTTTCGCACCACCAAGTAAGTCTGCTACATAGAACATTCCCATTGCTGGTAGTAATACTAATAAACAACCCGCTACGATACCTGGCATGGTCAATGGCAAAATAACACGGAAGAAACGTTGAACTGCATTCGCGCCTAAATCTCTTGCCGCTTCTAATAAACGTCCATCTAATTTTTCAATAGCAGAGTAGAGCGGTAGAATCATAAATGGTAAAAGGAGATACACTAAACCAATGATTACAGCTACTTCGGTATTTAAAATACGAATAGGCTCACTCAAAATGCCCATATCCATTAACATGGTATTCAACACACCTTTCACGCCAAGGAATACTTTCATCCCATAGATACGAATCAGTGAGTTTGTCCAGAATGGCAATACCACGAGGAATAACAAAAATGGACGATATTTTGGATTAATTTTGCTGACCATAAAGGCAAACGGATAGCCAATGAGTAAGCAAATAATCGTTGCGATGCCAGACATATACAATGAGTTCCATACTACCTGTGCATAAAGCGGATTAAACAGGTTAGTGTAGTTATCTAAAGTAAATGGCAAAGCATAAAAGTCGCTACCATCTCGGGTTAAAAAACTTACGGTTAATACTAATAAGTTTGGAATTAGCACAAAGAAGATTAACCAACTGAAGATAATTGCAACAGTAATTTTCTGGAATTTATTATTGATTATCTTCATCGTTGAGTACAACCTCCCAACCTTCGTGCCATGTAATACCTACACGTTGACCAACACTGTGATCCATATGTGGGTCATCTTCGTTAAAGAATTCGCTCACTAATACGCGTTTGCCGTTGTGATCAAATTCGACTGTAGACTCAAGTGTCATCCCTTTATAGGTACGATCCACAATGCGACCAATAATTGCATTTGAGTGCTCATTTTCGTCAAGCTCTTCAATCACAATATCTTCTGGGCGTAATAACACTTGTAGTTTTTGACCTTTTTCAGCAGAAATGCTTGTGTGGATATCACATACACGACCTTCTACGTTAGCAAGTAGCTCATCGTCAGATTTACGTTCAATCACAGTGGCATCAAATACGTTGATTTCACCAATGAAGCGAGCGACGAATAGGTTAGCTGGATCTTCATAGATTTCGCGTGGTGAACCATCTTGTGCAATTTTACCTTTACGCAATAAGACGATGCGGTCAGACATGGTGATCGCTTCTTCTTGGTCATGAGTAACGAAAATAAAGGTTATGCCAAGTTGACGCTGTAATTGTTTAAGTTCATTTTGCATTTGTTTACGTAACTTATAATCCAGCGCAGATAAAGATTCATCAAGTAGCAACACTTTTGGCTTATTCACAACAGCACGAGCAATCGCGATACGTTGTTGCTGACCACCAGAAAGTTGAGCTGGTTTACGGTCGGCCATTTCCTCTAATTGCACCATACGCAATGCATCCAGAACACGAGGTTTAATCTCGCTTTCTGCCACTTTTTGCATACGCAAACCAAAAGCCACGTTATCAAAAATAGTCATATGCGGGAATAATGCATAACTTTGGAATACGGTGTTAATGTGGCGTTTTTCCGCCGGAACATTAGTAATGTCCTCACCGTCCAAAATAATATGACCTTCATCTAATTCTTCTAAACCCGCTAATAAACGCAAAACTGTAGTTTTACCACAGCCAGAAGGGCCAAGAATTGTGACGAATTCACCGTTATTAATGGTTAGATTGAAATCATTAATGATTGTGTTGGAACCATAGGATTTTTTGATAGAACGAAGCTCAATAATAGGCTTGTTTTGAACCAGATTTTCCACTAGCTTTGGTTTTCTCCCTAATTTCACCAATTTGATTGGTACTGAGTAGAAATAAACCTGCAAAAAATGATGCAGGGGCGACATAAAATTGAACAGATATGATATAGCGAATTGTTAATGATGAAAAGGATTTAATCGTGTTTTTAGGAAAAAATTTATCGAAAATTTGACCGCACTTTTTTCAGAAAATCTTATAACTCTCTACTTTATTGTTATATATCAAGAACTGTAACGAATTTTGGGATTAGACTAGTGCCGATATAAAGGAGAATTTTAAAATGGAAGAACATAATAACAATGAATTATTACAGCGATTTTTAACTTATGTCACGTTTGATACGCAATCTAAATCGTCTGCAAAACATTCACCCAGTTCGCCAGGACAAATGAAATTAGCTTTGCATTTGCAGCAGGAATTAATTGAACTAGGTTTACAAGATGTTAATGTGACAAAGCATGCCGTCGTAACGGCTTATTTACCCTCAAATCATCCTGATTTAACACAAACCATAGGTTTTATTTCTCATTTAGATACCTCACCACAATGCAGCGGTAAAAATGTTCAACCAGAAGTGATCGAAAACTATCGAGGGGGAGATATCGCATTAGGTTTAGGGGAAGAGTTTATTAGCCCTGTTTATTATCCATTTTTACATCAGCTTATTGGCAAAACTTTGATTGTGACAGATGGAACCACTTTACTTGGTGCGGATAATAAAGCTGGAATCGCAGAAATTATGACCGCACTTTCTGTCTTACAACAGGAAAATATCCCACATTGCAATATTCGAGTGGCATTTACGCCTGACGAAGAAATTGGTTTAGGTATGCATTATTTTCCATTAGACGATTTCCCTTGTGATTGGGCATATACCATTGATGGTGGGGAAGTGGGCGAGCTCGAGTATGAGAATTTTAATGCGGCAACGGCAAAAATCACCTTTAAAGGCCGGGGGATTCATCCAGGGTATGCGAAAAATAAATTAGTGAATGCGCTTACCTTAGCTTGTGAGTTTCAACAAGGTTTTCCAAAAGATGATGTTCCCGAAAAAACATCAGGAAAAGAGGGGTTTTTCCATTTAGATGATTTTAAAGGGGATATTGAGAAAGTTGAGCTACATTACCTCATTCGAGATTTTGACCAAGCTAATTTTGAGCAACGTAAAGCGTTTATTTATCAACTTGTAGAAAAATTTAATAGAGAGAAAAGCCTAAAAGACCCTGTGGAATGTGTTATTGAAGACAGTTATAAAAATATGTATGACACAGTCAAAAATGTCCCACAGGCGATTAAGCTCGCGGATGCAGCAATGAAAGCTTGCGGTATTACACCAAATCACAAACCAATACGAGGTGGAACCGATGGGGCATTTTTAGCGGAAAAAGGATTAGCTTGCCCAAATATCTTTACTGGCGGCTATAATTTCCATAGCAAACATGAGTTAGTGACCCTTGAAGGGATGGAAAAAGCTGTCGAAGTGGTTATAAAAATAGCAAACTGTAAAGATTTGTAAATTAGTGTAAAGAAAAAACTTGCATTTGTCAGAATATGTCAATATAATCGTTAGCGTTTTATCGAGATTCCTTTGATAAAGCTAAACTTTAGAGATTTTATTCATAAATTCCTTTTTGGTGCTCCTAAGAAATTAGGAGCTTTTTTTTGCCTTAAATTCAGATCTTTACTTCAAAAACGGATTGTTTCGTTTTTCTCGTCCAATGGTTGTGTAAGGACCATGTCCCGCAATAACAACCATATCATCATTTAATGTAAATAATTTATTCTTGATTGATGAGATCAAGGTGTCGAAATCCCCACGAGGGAAGTCCGTACGACCAATACTGTTTTGGAAAAGGACATCGCCAGTAAAAGCAATATTTTTTTCATGTTCAATAAAACCAATGTGGCCAGGTGTATGACCAGGAAGATGAAGAATTTCAAAGGTAAAGGCTCCAATTTGAATTTTTTCGCCTTCTTGATTAAACCAGCGATCAGGTGTAAATGCAGAAATATAAGGTAATCCAAACTGCTGAGATTGTTGTGGTAGACTTTCAAAAAGGAAACCATCTTCTTCCTGTGAGCCCCAGATTTCAATGTTAAAATGATCGCGAATCGCTTCAGCAGCCCCTACATGATCAAGATGGCCATGTGTTAATAAGACTGCTTTTAGGTTTAATTCTAATTCCTCAATGCGTTGAATAAGCTTTTCCGCATTGCCACCAGGATCGATAATTGCCGCATTTTTTTCATCATCCCAAATAATAGAGCAATTTTGCTGAAAGGCTGTAACTGGAATAATTTCAATATTCATCTTTTTTCCTTATTGTTGATAACAAAAAACCGCACTAAAGTGCGGTCTAAAATTAAACTGTTTTTTATGCACCACGCCATGTTCTTACAGGGCCAGTATCCACGTGAATAAAATTACTATACGGATAATATCCTACACCACCGCTATCAAGATTTTCGGCTGCTTGGCGTAATCTTGCTAAAGGTACACCAGGGATTTTAAAATCAATCGCTTGGCCTTTAATATGATAGCTGTTGCTTGCTACATCTCGACTTTGTCTACGACGCATGGCATTTGTCGCTACACTACGATAGCCACAAATCACATCAATTTGTGCAGTACGTAAACCTAAATCACTTTGTAAATGATAAAACTTCATGAAGAGATTTGGATCCATTCGGCGTACTTGGTCTGTACGGCGATCTCTCATGAAGTAATCAAGTTTACCAAGTAATGAACGATTAAATCCAGTTGTTGCAGAGAACTCACCGCTTAATCGTTCATTGGTGTTGACATTATAGAAGCTGAGAATACGAGGTTTAGGGGTAGAGACCATTGCTAACACAGTACTCGGCATCATGCTTGCGCCTAAAACGATGCCGCCTAATGAAAGCCATTTACGACGATTTTTGTCAATGTTACCCATTTTTTTAGTCTCTTTTGTTACCCATCTCTCACCCTAGACAACTTTTTCTTTAAAAAGTTCTAGCGCGAACATTGTTTAAAGATATTTTTTTACAACTGCCCAGTCAATACCATTAAACGTCGCGGCATCGTCGTATTTATAAATATCCGGTAAAACTTGTGTTTGGCCGTTTTCAACCCATGCAGTCACATAATACAAGAATACAGGATCATTTGTACGAATGCTCGCAGACGTTGTTTTCTTACTTTCTAAAACGTTACGTTTTTTATCTTCTGACCAACCCGCTTCTTGTAACAGAATTGAGGCAAGTTGATCGGATTTTTCTACACGCACACAACCTGAGCTTAATGCACGGTCTTTTTTGCTGAATAAGCTATGATTTGGCGTATCGTGAAGATAAATCGCATCAGAGCTTGGCATATTAAATTTATAGTTACCTAATGCACTGTCGCCAGCTGCTTGACGGATACGGTACGGGAATTTATCACCAATGCTACTCCAATTAATTGAGTAAGGATCGATAGTATTACCTTTGCTATCCAAAATAGAGTAGTTGTGTGCAGCCGCATAGCCAGGGTCACGTTTTAATTTCGGTAAAATATCTTCATTGATTAAACGTGTTGGGGCATTCCAAGGTGGATTAACAACCACATTGCTCAAACGACTGTACATCACCGGTGTACGACGTTCATTTTTCCCTACAATAACGCGTGATTCTAAAATTGCTTTGCCATCACGATAATATTTCAATTGATAGCTTGGAATATTAACAAAGATTCCATTTTCAAAATCAGGAATAACGCGTAAACGTTGTGCATTAAGGGCTAGTTTTTTACCCATTGCAGAAATACCTGAAGCTGAAATCATCGATGGAAGTGCTTGTACCGTTTCACGGTATAAACGATTATGGTTAGATAATCCGTTTACAAAACCAGAAACTGCATTGTTTTTAACCGCACTTTGCCATTGCTCAATAATTTCTTGGTTTGGTAATTCTGGTTTATAAGCATTCGTTGCGTATAACCAACGTTGTGCTTGTTGATTGACGTTCTTGCTGTAATACAGGTAATCAAGGAAAGCATCACTTAATAATACATCATAGGTGAGCCCGCCCGTTTTTTCAGCATTATGTAAATTAACTAATGATTGAGCAGAGCGTTTAGAAATACCAGATGCTACCATGGCGGCATATTCACGTAGGAATTGTTTCTCAGCCGCCTTGTCTTTCCACATTAAGTCATATTTATTATCAGCATATAATTTTGCCAAAATTGGTTTGAACTGTAGATTTTGTTCACCAATTTCATGCGTTAATGACATCTCTAGCATCGCTTGCTTTTCTGCGGCTAAACGAGCTTGATCTTCTTTTATTTCAGCTTCAAGTTTTGCTCGTTCTTCAGGACTTAATTTAGACATATCAACGCCTTTATTTTCGGCTTGTTGAGACTGTCCAACTGTTTTGGCCCATTCAGCTAATGCACAACCTGACGTCATCATTGATAATGATAAAACTAATGCGCTTAATTTCATTGTTCCTTTTAACATTGCTGTACCTTTAAAAATATTCATAAAAAATAACCGCACTTCAGTTTTTTCATCTGCCAAAGTGCGGTCAAAATAATCATTATTTTGTTGCTTTTGCCGCTTCTTGTTTTATTTCAGCATCCACTTTTTGTTGATTCGTATTAAGTTTAACTAAATCAGCTGCCATTTTTTCCGCTTCTTTTAAGAAGAAATCAGGTGCTTCATAGTCTTTTGGCAAATCATCAATGTCTTTTAATGCTTTTTTGCCTTCACGTTTAAAACGATCATTGAGATCTTTTAAACGTCTCGCATCATCTTTATCATTTTCCGCTTTGCGCTCTTGGAAATTCAATGATAAGAATTTGCGTTCACGACGTTCATCACGGATTTTAAGATCTTCATTTAAAGCAATAAATTCAGGATCTTTTGCAATACGCTCTAGATGTTTTTCATTTAATGCTTCAACATCTTTACGTGCTTTATTGGTTTCAGAATAAGTCGCCGGTGGAATTTTATCCCAAGGTAATGCGTTATCTTCTTTTTCTTCACCAATTTCTTTGGCATCAATAATTTCAGGGAAATTAATATCTGCAGCGACACCTTTTAATTGGGTTGAACCACCATTAATTCGATAGAATTTTTGGATAGTATATTGCAATACACCAAGTGGTGTTTGGTCTAAATCATAAACAAAGTTTAATGAACGACTTTGTTGTACGGTACCTTTACCAAAGGTATTTTGCCCAATAATGATACCACGATTGTAATCTTGCATTGCCGCAGCAAAAATTTCAGAGGCTGATGCACTGAAACGATTAATCATTACCAACAATGGTCCTTTATATTGCTGAGCATTGTCATCATCTTCGTGTACACGAATACGTTGATACGCATCTCGTACTTGTACCACTGGACCGTCAGTGATGAATAAACCGCTTAATGCAACGGCTTCTGTTAATGCACCACCGCCATTTTCACGAAGATCCACAATTAAAGCGCCAATTTTTTTCTTCTCAGCATCTACTAATAATTTTTTCACATCATCAGTTAAGCCAATATAGAAACTTGGAATTTTAATGACACCAACAGTTTCACCCTCTACTTTAGAAACAGTGAGTTTTGCTGCTTGGTCTTCAATACGGACTTTATCGCGTACTAAAGTGACAATACGGCTTTTTCCACCTTTTGCAGGTTCAATTTCAAGACGAACTTTTGTTCCTTTTTTACCTTTGATTTTGTCAACGATATCTTCTAAACGCCAACCGATAATATCTTCGATTTCGCCTTTTTCTTGGCCCACACCAATGATTTTATCGCCCGCTTGTAATTTCTTACTGCGTTCAGCCGGCGCACCTGGTACTAAAGACTTAATACTGGTTTCGTCATCTTCAGATTGTAATGTTGCACCAATCCCTTCTAAAGAAAGGTTCATGCTTTCATTAAAGCTTTTTGCAGTACGTGGCGCAAGGTAGCTTGTATGTGGGTCAATTTCTCGAGCAAAAGCATTAATATAAATTTGAACAATATCATCCGCTTTAGTTTGAGTTAATCGACGAATCGCTAAATTGTAACGTTTAGTGAGTTTTTCTTTAATTTCAGGCCATTTTTTATCTTTTAATTTCAGGCTGATTACATCATTTTTGACGCGTTCTTCCCAAAGCTTATTCGCTTCTTCTTCCGTTGCTGGAAAAGGAGCTTTTTCACGATCGATCTCAATTTGATCATTGCCTCTTAAATCAGGTTCTTTATCCAATAGAGATAGAGCATAAGCATAACGCTCATAACGACGTTTCATCATCAGATCGTAAATAGCAAATGCGGCTGAAAGATCGCCCTCATTAAGTTGGTCATCTAATTTTGAGCCATATTTAGCACGTAAATCATCAATATCTGATTTTAAAAAGGTGTTATGGCTGTAATCTAAACTTTTAATATAACGATCAAAAATCTTTTCGGAAAAGGCGTCATCAAGCTGAAATTTACGATAATGTGATTGGGTTAAACGTGTCGTTGCACGCTTAGTTGCTAACTGATTTGCATCAGTTGCCGAAGGAATCGTAATATCACTTTGCTTTAATTTCGGCTGTACAGCAAATGTGTCAGACGAATGAAGAAATAACGCACCTAAAATTGCTGTCGCAATAAGACTTTTGGTTGTATGTAATTTCATTTAACCTTTCCCGATAAGAAATAAATTATTAGGCAAATAAACGATCTGCGGTGACTGTCATCACTAAACCATTTTCAAGTTCTACGCGTGCACCATCTTTTTCCACATTTAATACGGTCGCATTTTTCGCTTGTTCAGCCACTTTTACTTTCACTTTGCTACCCGCAGAAAGTGTTGTGAAATCAACCGCACTTAGTTTTACTTGTGGTGCTTTTGGTTTGCGAGTGGCTTGATTTGAATTTGGTTTACGAGCCGGTCGTTTTTGTTGTGCTTTTTTCGCTGCTAATTCTGCTTTGCGTTTTTCTGCAAATTTAGCTTTTGCTTCAGCTAATTGTTGCGTCGCATGAGAAACGTGTTCTGCGTCTAATACACCAGCAGGGTTGCCGTATAAATCTACACGCTCAGCTCCTTCACGGCAGCCGTGTAAATAGCGCCAGTTAGAAGTGTATTGACGTAAAGCCTGACGTAATTGAGTTTTGCTGACACGTTCATCATCTTTTAATGCTTCAGCAAGATCTTGGAAAAGACCAATTTTTAATGGTTTTGCTTCACCTTCTGCAATAAAGCAAAGCGGGAATTTTTCCACAAGATATGCAATAATCGCTTTTGTATCAGTTAATTTTTGAACGCCTTCAGCATTATTTTCAGCTTGGGCTTCAACTTGAGAATCTGTCATTTCTGCGTTTTCCTAGGATAAAAAAATAAAAACTTGCACAGTTTACCGCACTTTTATAAGGATTGACAATGGTTGGGCGGAATAATTCCGTTTCTAGTACAGATGTATAACTTCACAAATCCCCTCAATTAAGGCTAAAATAGTCTACTTTTTAAATTTTTGATGAAATAATGACAAAAACACCTGATTTTACTCATGCTACTTATAAACTTGTGCGTTGCATAGGATGCGATGCAACGGTGTCTGTTTGTCGTCCTCAAGAAGGGGAATACGCGCAATGTCCGCGTTGCCATCATAAATTGCAATCGGGAAGTCGTTGGTCACTTAAACGTTGTTCATTAATCGCCCTTTCTATCTTAATTTTAATGCCATTTGCTTTAGGCTATCCTTTATTGAGCTTAGATTTACTAGGTACCAAAATTGATGCTTCTGTTTGGAAAGGGATTTGGAAAATGGCAGTAGAGGGATATTCCTATACTGCATTTATGATTTTCATCTGTGCTGTTTTAATGCCTGTCTCTTTTGCAATTTTAGTCATTATGTTGCAGATTTCTAAATTACTCAAAATTAAGCCTCGTAATGTCTTATTATTTGTGGGTTATATTAAGCCTTGGGTGATGTTCGACGTCTATTTAGTTGCACTGGCTGTCACTATGTTTAAAGTGCGTGAATATGCCACATTAGAAGTGGATGTGTATTTAATTGCTTTTGTTTTTACTGCACTTTTAACCACTTTATTATTCATTAAAATTAATTTAGATGATTTATGGCATGATTTTTATCCCGATCAGAAACCGGTTACCAAAAGTGATAAACCGTTAGAGCTTTGTACCGCTTGCGATTACACTTTTTTAAAAGAAGATCAACAATACGATCACCGTCATCGAGCCATTTGCCCACGTTGTGCATCGCTTATTGAAATACCAGAGAGTGTAAAATTACAACGTGTTTGGGCGACATTAGTGGCGGGGATTATCATGCTTTTCCCTGCAAACTTGCTCCCAATATCTGGCGTTTATTTGACAGGAAGTTTGTCACAAGATACCTTGATGTCGGGTGTAATGTCATTTATAAGCATGGGCAGCTATTTTGTTGCTTTCGTGGTATTCTTCGCCAGTATTTTTGTGCCCGTAAGCAAAATCCTGATTATGTTGTATTTACTGGCAAGCGTGCATTTTAAATGGAGACATTCAATTAAATGGCAAATGCGGCTATTACATATCGTTCACTTTGTAGGACGTTGGTCAATGCTGGATCTTTTTGTGCTAGCCTTGATGATGTCTCTAGTAACACGCGGACAGATTATTAATTTTACTGTAGGCCCTGCGGCATTTTATTTCGGTGCAGCAGTGTTTTTAACTATGATTTCAACTTCTCAGTTTGATAGTCGATTAATTTGGAAAATTTATGACAGAAAACAATAAACCAGAATCTCAATCTATTGATGAGCAATCTAACAATGTAGAAGCGTTATTACGTAAGAATAAACGCATCTCACCGTTTTGGTTGTTACCTTTTATCGCATTATGTATTGGTGCCATTTTATTTTTCCAAATTGTACAAGAACGAGGAAAGACTATTACGATCACGTTCTCTAATGGGGCAGGGCTCGTTGCAGATAAAACCCCTATTCGCTATCAAGGTTTGCAAATTGGTGTCGTGAAGAAGGTTAACTTTACCGACAATATGCAAAAAGTGAAAGTTGAGGCAAATATTTATTCTGAAGCAACAGAAGTGTTAAAAGAGAATACCAAGTTCTGGCTTGTTCAGCCAAGTGTGTCTCTTGCAGGTATTTCAGGCTTAGATTCTTTGGTTTCAGGAAATTATATTACCCTACAACCAGGTGATGGTGATTCAGAAGATGAATTTATTGCAGAAGAGCAAGGCCCTATTGCACAAGTCAATCCTGGGGATTTATTAATTCATTTAATTTCAGATGATTTAGGATCAATTTCGATTGGTGCTTCTGTGTATTTCAAAAAAATGCCAGTCGGGAAAATTTATGATTACCGATTTAATAAAGACAATAAAGTTGAAATTGATGTAGTAATTGATAAAGCCTTCGCGCATTTTGTGAAGAAAGATTCACGTTTCTGGAATATTAGCGGTATTAACGCCAATATTAATTCATCTGGTATGAATGTGTCGGTTGAAAGTTTAAATGCGGTGGTGCAAGGTGCCGTATCATTCGACTCGCCATCAGATAGCCCGCAAGCGGTGACTAACAGCAACTATATCCTTTATTCTAATTTGCAAGCGGCTAAACGCGGGATTGAAGTTGAGGTGACTCTACCTGTTTCTGCTGGGTTACAAGCAGGACAAACTTCTGTTTATTATGGTGATGAGCAAGTTGGTTTGCTTTCGTCTTTAAGAACCGTCGAAAACAATGAAGATATTTTACAAGGGACATTATTAATTGAGCCAAGCCAGGCAAATCTCTTAAAAACCAATACACATATTGTATTAAAAAATCGTAAGTTAGATTTAGGCGATATTGCTAACCCACAGAAATTCTTCCGTGGTGATTATTTCGAAATTATTCCAGGAAGTGGGGAAAGCAAAACGCAATTCGAAGTCATTCGAGAAAATGAGTTATTACTCAAAGCACCAAATACCTTGGTTTTGACCTTAACGGCACCAGAGACTTATGGTATCGCGGAAGGACAATCGGTGTTTTATAACAATATTGCCATTGGGCAAATTGTGAAACAGCACTTGAATGTTGATGGTGTCAAATTTGAAGTGGCGATTGCATCAGAATATCGCAATCTTATTCATGAAAACACCCAGTTTGTCGCTGCCTCTAATTTTGATGTGAGTTTGGGTATTGATGGCTTACGTTTTGAATCTGCAACACCATCAAAATGGTTGCAAGGTGGCGTGCGTGTCTTAGCGAAAAAAGGAAGTGGCGCACCGCATTCTACCTATCCACTTTATAAGGATATTAGCAGTGCAGAAACAGGCGTTACGGGCAACTTAGTGAATCCAACGATTGTGTTACATTCCACTAATTTGCCAAGTATTAGCAAAGGTTCTGTGGTGCTTTATCGTCAGTTTGAAGTGGGTAAAATTATTAACGTAAGACCGAAAGCTAATAATTTTGATATTGATGTGTATATTTATCCGGCTTATCAAGATCTTCTGACAGATAAAAGCGTATTCTGGGTTGAAAGTGCGGCACAGATTGATATTACGCCGAAAGGCATTAGTATCCAGGCTTCACCGGTTGCGCGATCATTAAAAGGCGCAATTAGTTTTGATAATACGGGTTCAGGCAAAAATAAAACACTTTATCCAAGTGAATTGAGAGCTAAATCAGCGGGGCAAGTGATTACGTTAATAACAGATGATGCAACGGCTTTAAGTAAAGGAATGAGTTTGCGTTATCTTGGTATGAATGTTGGTGAAGTTGAGCAGATTGCCCTTGATCAAAAAACAAATCGTATCACAGCAAAAGCATTAATTAACCCAAGTTATATGGGGATGATTGCAAAAGAAGGTACGGTATTTAAAGTGATTTCCCCACAAATCTCAGCGGGTGGAATTGAAAATTTAGATAGCCTTTTACAGCCTTACATTGATATTGAATTAGGTAAAGGTCCATCAAAAACACAGTTTAATTTAGCGCAAACCGCACAACCTCGAAATAAATACAGTAATGGCGTGCCATTTATTTTGGAAACCAGTGATGCGATGAATTTAACGGAAGGATCACCTGTGCTTTATCGAGGTGTTGAAGTGGGAACCGTTCGTAAGTTTGAATTGAATTCTTTAGGTGATCGTGTATTGGTGCATATTGCGATTACACCGAAATATCAACATTTGGTACGTAAAAATTCAGAGTTCTGGGTTTCATCAGGTTATGATTTCAACCTTGGTTGGAAAGGGGCTGAATTTAATACCGGTAGTGTACAGCAATTGTTGAAAGGGGGCATTTCGTTCTCGACTCCATCGGGTACGATCGTTCAACCGCAAGCAACGGCAAATCAGCGCTTTATGTTGCAAGTGAAGAAACCAGCTGAAGCACCAACTTGGAATTCGGGTGCTTTACCGGCAAATCAATAAAACATAAAAAGAAATAACCGCACTTTTGAATAATCAAAGTGCGGTTATTTTTTTAGGTATTTTGAATAGTGTTATAGGTGTTATTGTCCCATATTTTTGACTGATTTTAAAAAGCCTTTGGCTGAAGTATAGACTTCATCTTTGCCCTGAGCATGTAAAATCATATCGGACATTTCACGGAACGCACCCTTCCCGCCGCCAAGTGAAAGTATATAATCCACAGCATTTTGCACATAAGGCGCAGAGTCTGCCACAGCAAAAGAAAGGCCACAGGTTGCAAAAGCAGGGAGATCGACGCTGTCATCACCAATATAGGCTGTTTGCTCTGCTGTAACTCCTGCTTGTTTCATGAGTTCCAAACAAGCACTTTCTTTCTCAAGCTTGCCTAAAAAGAACAATTTAATTCTGAGATCACTAATTCGCTTACGTAGAATCGCAGAATCTCTGCCCGATAATACGGCAACTTGAATACCTGCATCCATCAACATTTTGACACCAAGACCATCACGCACATGGAAACTTTTAATTGCTTCACCATTCGCATCGTAATGGAGTAGCCCGTCAGTTAATACGCCATCGACATCGGTGATGACCAATTTAATTTTCTTTAATTTTTCGTTAATCATTAGCTTGAGAACTCCACTAAACCCACAACATTATTTTCATCATTGACCACAACAAGAGAGTGAATTTTCTTCTCTTTCATCAAGTCTTCCGCTTTCGCTAAGAATTCATTTTCATGAATAGTTTTCGGTGAAGAGGTCATCAATTCTTTAGCGGTCTTGTTAAGGGTATCAGCACCATTAGCTGTTAATGCTCGACGCACATCACCATCGGTAATAATGCCTTTAAGTTGTTGGTTTTCCATCACTAATGCCACACCCATACGACCTTCATTCATAATGCTTAAGCAATCAGTGAAGCTGGTCTCTGGTGTGGTGATTGGCAGGCGAGTTTGCATTTGATCTTTTACTTTGCATAACAAACGACGACCAAGGCTACCACCTGGATGGAATTTCGCAAAATCAGCCGGTTGGAAATGGCGAGCAGTAATCAATGAAACCGCAAGGGCATCGCCTAAGGCTAAAGTCACTAACGCAGAAGTGGTTGGTGCGAGGTTATTTGGACAGACTTCGCGTTCTACGGTGATATCTAAAACATAATCCGCATGGCGAGCAAGCGTAGAGTTTTTATTGCTGGTTAAAGCAATAATTTTATTGCCGAAGTTTTTCAAACTTGGAATGAGTTTATTTACATCATCGGTTTCACCGCTATAAGAAATCAGCATCACGATGTCGATGGGTTTTAACATACCTAAATCGCCATGAAATGCCTCGGTTGGGTGAAGGAAGAAACTTGGTGTTCCTGTAGAAGCAAAAGTCGCCACCATTTTTTTGCCAATTAGCCCCGATTTACCAATACCACCGATGACCAAACGACCTTCGCAAGCAAGGATAAGATCCACAACTTGAGAAAACTCATCATCCAAGCGTTGGCTTAGTTGTGTGAGCGCTTGGCTTTCAACAGAAAGCGTTTCTCGTGCGATTTGTAAATAATTCATAGGAAATCCTTATGATAAAAGTGCGGTTGAAAATAACCGTGTTTTGCAGGGCTATTCTAACGGAAGTTATTAAAAATAAGAATGAAAATTTGACCGCTCTTTGAATTCCCCCTATACTACGCCGCGAGTTGGTTAGACAATCGCTGGTTTATTGAAGCCCTTAACCGTGTTCGCACGACCTAGTGGGACAAGTAAACGAGAGGAAAGTCCGAGCTACAAAGGGCAGAGTGCCGGATAACGTCCGGGCGGCGTGAGCCGACGACCAGTGCAACAGAGAGCAGACCGCCGTGAAAACGGTAAGGGTGAAAGGGTGTGGTAAGAGCACACCGTGCCGTTGGTAACAACGTGCAGCAAGGTAAACTCCACTCGTAGCAAGACCAAATAGGAACTCAATGGGTGGCCCGTCCAGAGTTCGGGTAGGTTGCTTGAGCGGCAGAGTAATTTGTCGCCTAGAGGAATGATTGTCCACGACAGAACTCGGCTTATCGACCAACTCAACAAATTCATCAAAAATGACCGCACTTTTGTTTTTTCAATTCTAATTTGAACGGAATGAATAAAAGTGCGGTCATTTTCTTTTGTGTTTTACCACAAGCTCATTTGTTCTAAATGGCTTTCTTCCGGTAACGTCACATGTAATCCTACAAGACGAATGGATTTCCCGTGGCTACGTTGCCAAATTTGTTCCAGTAATTGTTGAAAGCTTTCTAACGATAAAGTTAAGCCGGTTTTTTCTAAGGTAGTGACCTGAAAATCTTCAAACTTTAATTTCACCCCAATTTTACGAAATGCGGTTAAGGGGATATTCGGCGCGCTTCGTTCAATACGGCGAATAAGCTCGGCATAGAGATCATCCAACAGAGCTATACCTTGTTCGAGATGACGAATATTTTCGGATAAAGTGCGTTCCACGCCGATAGATTTTCGTTCTCGATGAGCTTGGATTTCACGATCATCAATGCCATGGCTAAAATCCCAAATTCGCTTGCCCATTTTACCGAAGATATTTAACAGAATAGATTGATCGAGTTTTTGCACATCTTCACAAGTTTCTAGCCCCATTTTCAATAAACGTTCAGAAGTGACTTTTCCCACACCCGGGATTTTCTTCAATGGTAGCGTTTTTACAAATTGCTCCACTTCATGAGGTTGAATCACAAATTGCCCATTAGGTTTATTCATATCGGAGGCAATTTTGGCGAGAAATTTAAGGGGGGCCACACCAGCAGAGGCGGTCAGTTTTAATTCATCAAAAATCGCTTGGCGAATTTCTTGTGCGATCCAAGTGGCGGATCCTGAACATTGTGTACAATCCGTAACATCTAAATAAGCCTCATCTAAGGAAAGTGGCTCAATGATAGAAGTATAGCGTTGAAAGATCTGATGAATTTGTGCGGATACCTGTTTATAAAGCGGCATATTAACTGGCACTAAAATCAGATTAGGGCATTTTTT
The DNA here is from genome assembly GCF_001838635.1 of Haemophilus sp. HMSC71H05. Classification (NCBI taxonomy): domain Bacteria; kingdom Pseudomonadati; phylum Pseudomonadota; class Gammaproteobacteria; order Pasteurellales; family Pasteurellaceae; genus Haemophilus; species Haemophilus sp. HMSC71H05. The sequence goes on along the minus strand of NZ_KV838026.1, from coordinate 281,687 downwards.
GATAGCTTGTGCCGTCGGCATCGCACTGTGTAGTCCAAATTTTCGAGCTTCATAATTACAGGTGGTAAGCACACCACGTTGTCGAGAACTTCCCCCCACGGCGACAGGTTTGCCCTGTAGCGTTGGATTTTCACGGATTTCAACAGAGGCATAAAAGCAATCCATATCAATGTGAATAATTTTTCGGGTGGAATTCATGCGGTAAGTGCGGTCAAAATTAGGCGTGTTTTTAGTATATCGAAAAGAAAATAACTGTTCAACTATACAGTTATTAAAAAGCCCACATTACGTGGGCTAGATAAGAAAATTAACGATCTGAGAGAACGGTTTTATCACCAAACAGGATGACGCGTTCAATAGGATAAACATCAATTTTTTCTTGTTGGTTCATAAAGACTTTGCGTGCGTCTTCTGCCAATTGAACAAACGGAATTTGTAAATTAATATTGATGGATTTGCCTGGTTGTAATGGAGTTTCTAAATTGATTTGCATATCTTGGCTGTAAATAACTTTACGGTTATTCACATATACGCCCACCCATTGAATGTTTTTGATTGGTTTTTGACCAATGTTAGTGATTTCATGTTTGAATGCACTTAACGCTTGGCCATTTTCATCAACCACCATTTCACGATTACCAATATTGATGGCAAGGTATTTGTCGATGTTATCACTCGCTTTTACCGCTTGTTGTTGGGTTTGTGTTGCTTTTGCGGGTGTTGCTTCTTTTGCAATAACTTGTGTGTTAAATGCTAAACATAATGCACCTAATGAAAGTGCGGTCAGAGATTTTAATGTTTTCATTATTCGATTCCTTATAAAAAAGTGGCAAAATTTTACCCTAACTTCTTAGGTTAATAAATAGCTTCTTTTCCTTTCTTAGATTTTTTGATAAACTGCCGAACAATTTTGGGGCTGATTCTGGATTCGACGGGATTAGCGAAGCCCAAGGTGCACGTCGAGGTGCGGTAGGCCTCGTAAATAAACCGCAAAAAAATAGTCGCAAACGACGAACAATACGCTTTAGCAGCTTAATAACCTGCTCATAGCCTTCGCTCCCCAGCTTCCGCTCGTAAGACGGGGATAAAGCGGAGTCAAACCAAAACGAGATCGTGTGGAAGCCGCTGTTTGAGGATCGAAGCACTAAATTGAATCAAACTAGCTTAAGTTTAGCGTGTCTGTCCGCATGCTTAAGTGAAATTAAAGACGAGACTAAACGTGTAGTACTGAAGGTAGAGTAATTTCGGACGCGGGTTCAACTCCCGCCAGCTCCACCACAAAATAAACCTATCAAGTCCTATGAAAGACTTTAAAGCCTTGAAAATAATGACTTCAAGGCTTTTTTATTGCGCTTTTAACTTCTATCAAACTCTCGAACTTGAGTAGTAAGTTTAATAGTTGGCGCTTATTGATTGGTTAAATTGTTGCATTAGTAAAGTGCTTAGTAATCGGTAAATTATCAGCTAAAGGAGAAAAAATGAATATTTTATTATTAGACGGTGGAAAAGAGTTTGGCCATTCACATGGTGAGTTAAATCACACACTTCACAAAAAAGCGAAAGAAGTTTTGACCGCACTTGGACACAATGTAAAAGAAACCGTGATTGATGCCGGCTATGATGTTGAGGCAGAAATCGAAAAATTCTTGTGGATGGATGCCGTGATTTGGCAAATGCCAGGCTGGTGGATGCATGAACCTTGGACAGTAAAAAAATACATAGACGAAGTATTAACCGTCGGACACGGCAAGCTTTACCACAGTGATGGTCGCCATCGTGTCAATCCAACTGAAGGCTACGGCACAGGCGGCTTGTTACAAGGTAAAAAACACATGCTCTCGCTTACTTGGAATGCGCCGATTGAAGCATTCACCCGTGAAGGCGATTTCTTCGAAGGCAAAGGCGTAGATGCTGTGTACATGCCTTTCCACAAACTCAACGAGTTCATCGGTTTGACCCGTCTGCCGACATTCTTATGTAACGATGTGATTAAAAATCCACAAGTAGAACAATACTTAGCAGACTACCAAGCACATTTGGAAAAAGTATTCGGATAATTACAAAATATGAGTTTAGAAGGTGAGCATTTTGGCCCACCTTTTTTATTTTTATCTAATCAAATTTCCTAACGGGGAGAGGGAAGAGGAATAGACTGAGTTTAGAGCACACAAGCGGTCTAATTTTGAACTGAATTTGCAAAAACACCTAAAAATCTGACCGCACTTTAAAATAAAAAGATCTAAACATCCTCAATTTGAAACTGCTTACGCCAGCGATTAGGTGAAATCTTATGTTTTTTCAAGAAGTGCTGACGCAAGGCAGTATCGCTATGAAATCCACTTTGTTCTGCAATATCAGTAATAGATAAATCTGTGCTTTCCAAAAGCTCTCTTGCTCGTTGTAGTCTTGCTTCAATTAACCATTGATTTAATGACATTCCGGTTGCTTTACGAAAATGTCGGATGAAAGTGCTACGGCTCATTGACAAACGTTCTGCAAGGCTATCAGTCGAATGAAGCGCGGTCAGATTTTCATTTAAATAAGCAAGCAACGCATTGATATTATGATTAGGTGTGGAACGAGAAATAGGACGTTCGATAAATTGTGCTTGTCCGCCTTCACGATGAGGGGGGATAACCAGTATTCGGGCAATATGATTGGCAATTTTTACACCATATAATTTACGGACAATAGAAAGGCAACAATCCATGGAAGCTGCCGTTCCTGCTGAGGTAATCAGTCGATCTTGTTCCAAATAAATGGGATTTAAATCCCATTTCACCTGCGGAAAACGATTAGTAAAATCACTATATCCCAGCCAATGTGTGGTTGCTTTTTTGCCGTTAAGTAGGCCACTGCACGCCAACACATAGGCGCCATAACATAAACCCACTACTGTCGCGCCACGTTGATACGCTTGCCGTAATGCTGTTAATAAAGCCTCACTCGGCATCACTTGAGTATTATGCCATCCAGTCATTACAATAATATCAGCATTCTCCAACCATTCTAAACCTCCATCTAAATGTATGTGAAATAGCGAGTTTGTCAGGTTGTCCGAATCGCTAACGATCTTACACTCAAATAACGGCTTGCCGTTTAAATCCGACATAGAAAAAACGGAATATGCCATCGCAAAATGAATGGGCATCATTTGTTCATACACAATCAAAGCAACTGTGGGTTTATTCATTTTATTTCTCCTACTTTTATATGAGCATAGCACAAAAAAATGACCCGATTATTACGTTTATTGATTTTTTATCTATTTTTGCGCAATTTTGTTCTCACTATAATATGTTTATTCATTCAATAACGTATATAGAAAAGGAAAAACAATGAACTTAAAAACCTTAATTAGCGCTACAGCATTGGCTATTAGCGCAAATACTTTCGCTGTAGATCTTGCTTCTAAAAACACTGATAGCTACCAACATATTCGCAATGCTACTGGTCGCCTGAACTACGCAGGGAAAACTTTTTTAATTGATCCGATGCTTGCTGAAAAAGGACGTTATGCAGGCTTTGAAGGGACATTAAATAGCCATTTGCGTAATCCACTTGTGGAATTGCCGATGAAAGCAGAAGATACTTTCAAAGATGTTGATGCCATTATTTTGACTCATACACATGAAGATCATTGGGATGAAGTTGCACAAAAAATTTTACCTAAATCCATCAAAATTTTTGTGCAGCATGAACGGGATGGCGACTTACTCAAAGCGCAAGGTTTTACTAACATAACCAGTTTATCGCTAGAAAAACCGGTGGAGTTCGAAGGTATTATTTTAAATAAAACCGGCGGTTCTCACGGCACAACGGAAATGTACGCTGTACCACAATTAGCCGAGATTTTAGATGAGGCGATGGGCGTAACATTCCAAGCGAAAGACCATCCAACGGTTTATTTGGTTGGTGACACAGTTTGGACTGCCGAAGTAAACAAAGCCATTAATCGTTATAAACCTGATGTAATGATTATGAACACAGGTGATGCGCGTACCTTAGCTTTTCCGAATGATGGCATTATTATGGGGTTACAAGATGTTGCTCATGCTCGTAACATGCTACCAAATACAAAACTTATCACGGTGCACATGGATGCAGTAAATCATATGTCTGTTTACCGTAAGGATTTACGCCAATTTGTCCAAGCAAATAAGCTTGAAAATGTAGCAATTCCAGAAGATGGTGAAACAGTGAAGTTTTAAAAACAAGTGGTTGAGTTCTTAGGATAATTCACAAAAAACACCTAAAAATTTAACCGCACTTCGTTATATAAAAGCCGTCTGAATTTTCAGACGGCCTTTGATTATAGCCAGGCAAAGTCAGGCTATAAAAACCATACGCTATGCGTATGGAGACAAATAGCTTAAGCGATGAACAGAAAAAAATCCTCGCTATATAATGAACAAGACTGACAACCAAAATTCAACATATAGGAGGATTATTTACCCCTCGTAGCGTGCATCTTGATGCACGACCGAATCACGCACGGAACGTTATTTAACCCTTTCGGGCATTCACGATTTCGTGCAACAAGTTGCACGCTACAATTCTTAAACCGACAGAATGCCCGATTATTCACAGCGACCAAGGTGTATTGTATGGCACGGCGGAATGGGTAAAGATGTTGGAGGGTAAAGCGGTGCAAAGTATGAGTCGCCGAGGAAATTGCTACGATAATGCGGTGATTGAAAGTTTTTTTGCGATACTAAAATCAGAGTGCTTTTACTCTCGGACTTATCATTCAATTGCTGAATTACAGGCTGAAATTGAAGAATATTTAGTGTATTACAACCAAAAACGAATTAAACTTGCTTTCAAAGGGTTGAGCCCGGTGCAATACCGAGCTCAATATTTAAGTTAACTAACCTGTCTAACTTTTGGGGGGCAGATCAAAGTGCGGTCAAAACCACGATTAATAATTTGATTGATTTCCTTTTGAACCCTATTAAACATTCAATATCCTAGCCATTTTTACTAATATGCCTTACAATTTGGCACATAATTTATTACAATGCATTTGTTATGTTACGTCTAAATCTGAGATTTTTATATTTTCTGCTCTGCATAAGCTAAAGTGTAGAATTACAGGCTGCGCCAAGTATTCCAACATTTTTAACTGAAAATGGCTTAACTTATTGCACCCACGCTTCAGGTTTTTCATTTAATCCACAAACTGATGTTACTCGTCGCTTAGTCGAAAGCTATTTTGGCAAAATTTTAGATGAAACCGCTTGACTCACTAAGGAAAGGAAAAATGAACACTCGTCCCTTTTATTTCGGACTTATATTTATTGCGATTATCGCTATACTTGCTAACTATTTAGGAAACACTGATTTTTCCCATCATTATCATATCAGTGCTTTAATTATTGCCATTTTGCTGGGAATGGCAATCGGCAATACCATTTATCCGCAATTTTCAACACAAGTGGAAAAAGGCGTGTTATTTGCGAAAGGCACGCTTCTTCGCACTGGCATTGTGCTGTATGGTTTTCGCCTCACTTTTGGCGATATTGCTGATGTCGGATTAAATGCTGTCGTCACTGATGCAATCATGCTAATTTCAACCTTCTTTTTTACCGCACTTTTAGGCATTCGTTATCTAAAAATGGATAAACAATTGGTTTATCTCACTGGGGCAGGTTGCAGCATTTGCGGTGCAGCAGCAGTGATGGCGGCAGAGCCTGTTACCAAAGCAGAATCCCATAAAGTTTCAGTGGCAATTGCCGTAGTGGTCATTTTCGGGACTCTTGCTATTTTTACTTACCCCTTGTTCTACACGTGGTCACAACATTTAATTAACGCCCATCAATTTGGTATTTATGTTGGTTCTAGTGTACACGAAGTGGCTCAAGTTTATGCGATTGGGGAAAATATTGATCCTATCGTGGCGAATACTGCCGTCATTTCCAAAATGATCCGAGTGATGATGCTTGCACCATTTTTATTAATGCTTTCTTGGTTATTAACACGTAGTAATGGAGTATCAGAAAATACGTCACACAAAATTACAATTCCTTGGTTTGCTGTACTTTTTATTGGCGTTGCGATTTTTAATTCTTTTGATTTATTACCAAAAGAACTTGTAAACTTATTAGTTGAAATCGATTCTTTCTTATTAATTTCAGCGATGGCTGCGCTCGGCTTAACTACACAAGCAAGCGCAATCAAGAAAGCAGGATTAAAACCTCTGATTTTAGGAATACTAATTTATTTATGGCTAGTGGTTGGTGGATTTTTAGTGAATTATGGAATATCAAAATTAATATAAAATTCACTTAAGATTGACCGCACTTTGATCTGCACCCCAAAACCTGGACCCCACGATAGCGCGCGTTTCCTAACGCGTGCCTGAAAATCAATTTCGTTTGATTCAGATTTTTACTATTTTCATGAATAACTTCAATTTGCTTATTTTTTAGATAGATAAAACTACGCGTCAGAAGGGGAGGGCTATCTGGGGAGCCGTTGGTAAAGCCAACGTTCAGAATCCTTTTGATTTTATGACCGCACTTTTTTGTTATTAGAAGAAAATGAAGAACTTAAACAGGTAATCACTTTATCGCCAAATATCACTTTTCCGGTAAACTTTATTCGTGAGCTTGCCTCGGGATTTTGCTAACTCCAAAACCACAATAGATTGTAATGGCACAAGCGAGGACGCTTGCGCTATCAGGGGGACTTCGACGGTGATGGCTTATGTGGTGTTGGTTATCGTGTTTGTGTCACTGTTTGAATACCTGATTACCAAGCCTTTGGAAATTTTGTTTATGCCGTGGAGAAGGTGATGCTCTGTCTTGAAAACGTGCGTTTTGAAATTCTCCGTGACCCCATCGTGCACGATTTCAGTTTGAACCTGCAACATGGCGAAGTGAAAGCTTTGTTCGGGCCGAGCGGCTGTGGCAAGACGACGGTTTTGCGTTTGATTGCGGGCTTGGAAACGCCGAAATCGGGCACGATACGCAATACTTTCCGCAAAACGGGTTTTCTGTTTCAGGAAAACCGCCTGCCGGAAAACTTGACCGCGATGCAGAATATCGCTATTTTTATGGACAAACCCGATGAAGGCGAAATCATCGCGCTGGCGGCGAAAGTCGGGCTGACTGCGGGCGATTTGAACAAATATCCGACCGAATTGTCCGGCGGCATGGCGAAACGGGTAGCATTTTTGCGCCTGCAGCTGTGCGGCTGCGACCTTGCCTTGCTGGACGAGCCGTTCGTCGGTTTGGACCGCGATTTGCGCGATATTTTGGTCGCCATGCTGGTGGAAAAAATCGAGCGGCAGGGCATGGCGTGTATGCTGGTAACGCACGACCGCTTCGAAGTCGCACGCCTGAGCCATGAAATCATGCTGCTTTCCACTAAGGGCATGAACGTGCAAAACGTGATTACCCTGCCTACGCCGCTGTCTGAACGCGATTGGGCTTTTGAAGAAGCCGTGGTGGCAAGAGAGTTTCAGGGGATTCATTATTATGAGTGATAGGAATTTAAATTTCTGACAAACCTTGCGGTTCGTTGCCCTCTCCCTAGCCCTCTCCCACGGGGAAAGGGGATCAGGTTTCTCAAAATCAGAGAGCCGTAGAATTGGGAATCAGATGTCAGGTAAACCTGAAAATGTTCAGGCTCGACAGCCCAATTCCCTCTCCCCGTGGGAGAGGGCTAGGGAGAGGGTAAGCAAGCCGCAGGCTTGCCTCTTTAGCGAAAGATACGAATCTGTTATCCGAACGCGATTCGGTTTTTGAAAAAGCCGTGGTGCCAAGGGGGCAGGGGATTCATTATGAGGTGCTTTATGTTTTCGACTGTGATTACTGCTGCTGTTTTATATATTGCTACAGCAGTAGATTTGTTGGTAATACTATTAATATTTTTTGCTAGAGCAAATACTAGAAAAGAATATCGAGATATTTATATCGGACAATATTTAGGTTCTGTAATTTTAATATTAGTTAGTTTATTTCTAGCTTTTGTTTTGAATTATGTTCCGGAAAAATGGGTGTTGGGTTTATTAGGTTTAATACCGATTTACTTAGGTATTAAAGTTGCTATTTACGACGATTGTGAGGGCGAAAAAAGAGCTAAAAAAGAATTGGATGAAAAAGGGTTGTCAAAATTAGTCGGTATTGTTGCTTTGGTTACAGTTGCTAGTTGTGGTGCAGATAATATTGGACTTTTTGTTCCTTACTTTGTGACTTTAGATCTTGTCGACTTATTAGTTACTCTTCTTGTATTTTTAATATTGATTTTTGTTTTAGTATATACAGCACAAAGATTGGCTAATATTTCAGGTGTTGGTGAAATTGTAGAGAAGTTTAGTCGTTGGATAATGGCTGTTATTTATATTGGTTTAGGGTTATTTATTATTATTGAAAATAATACAATTCAAACAATAATATCAATAATATGAATGATACGGGCATTTGAGTATCTGACAAACCTTCGGCTTGCTTCTTCAATATAAGATACAACCCTGTCCGCCCAATAAATCCATATCCGAAAGCATCTTCATGCAGAATTAAGCCAAACCATGAATAAGTTTTTCACCCACCCCATGCGGCCGTTTTTCGTCGGTGCGGCGGTGCTTGCCATACTCGGCGCGTTGGTGTTTTTCATCAGCTCCGGTGCCGTCATTTTGAAATGAAACCAAATCAAAGCCAATTGAACCGTCATCTACTTGTGTATGGCCATCACGACCGCCGATTGCTGTTGCTGATGTTTTGTAGAAAATTTTCATAATGTTTTCCTCATTTAATATTGGTTAATATGTTTTGGCGTACCGCCGTTGAAAGTGAGTACATTATATTGAACGGCAATATGAAGTGTTATATGATTTATTCAAATTACTTGCCTATTCCTACAAAATCATATTCTCAACTGAAACGATAGAACGCTTATTACAAGTTATTCCACATAACGAACTCTATTCATCACCGATTAAAGGCTTATTTCTTCGCCATTCAGATCAACCATTTTGTTACGAAGGTATTATTCAAGAGCCGAGCATTTGCATCGTGTTAAGCGGAGAACGTGAAGTGCAGTTAGGCGAACAATGCTACCGATTTGATAATCAACATTTTATGTTTTGCCCAGTAAACATACCGATGCGTGGCGAGATTAAATGTGCAGAGCCGCAAAAGCCGTTTTTAGTGATGTCGATGAAAATTGATATTGAAAGCGTTAGCAAGATTTTATTAGCAAATCCAAACCTTGTAGATGATGTCCAACAGGGCGACTAAGGTTTTGCACAATGGCATCTGGATGAATCTCTCAAAAATGCTGTTGAACGTCTATTGCTCTTGCACGAAAATCCAAAAGATATTGAGTTTCTTGCACCGCTTATCCAACAAGAAATTTATTATCGACTCCTTATAGGCGAACAAGGTGGCAAATTTAAAGCCATGGTAAGCAATGGATCGCATACCAAAAAAATCGCCCAAGCCACCCATTATCTGCAACAACATTTTAGTGAAACCATCACTGTGGAAACCTTGGCAAATCTAAGTGGCATGTCATTATCTGGATTTCATAGTCATTTCAAGAAGATAACCAGCCTTTCACCGCTACAATATCAAAAATCATTACGTTTGATGGAAGCCAGACGATTGATCGCACAAGAAGGACGAGGTATTACCGAAGCCGCTTACCAAGTCGGCTACGAATCACCTAGCCAATTCAGCCGTGAATACAAACGGTATTTCGGGCATGCGCCCAAGGGGGATATTAAATAGATGGGGCTTAAAGATAGGTTTAAATACACCTAAAAATTTGACCGCACTTTATGATGAAAAAAGTCTGAAACGTTAATTTCAGACGGTTTTTTATTTACCAAGATTTTGTGAAAGACATTAAAAATGAGATAATTCTTAAACCTTTTAAGAGGAATTATTTATAAAGATATTTGGAGAAAGCATGGAACATAAACTTGAGGATATCATTGCGATTTTTAATCAATGTTTTGAAGAAGAATATAATACGCGATTGGTTAAAGGTGGGGATGAGCCGATTTACATTCCTGCAAATGATGAGGTGCCTTATAACGCGATTTACTTTGCGAGAGGCTTTTACAGCAGTGCATTACATGAAATTGCCCATTGGTTAGTGGCGGGGAAAGAGCGCCGTAAATTAGAAGATTTTGGCTATTGGTATGAGCCGGATGGCCGTTCTGAAGAACGTCAACGTGATTTTGAAAAGGTGGAAGTGAAGCCTCAAGCATTGGAATGGATTTTAGCCACTGCGGCGGGATTTCGTTATTTTGCCAGTGCGGATAATTTGAATGGCAATCCGGGAGATACGCAACCATTTAAGCAAGCGGTATATGAACAAGTAAAAACCTATGCAGAAAAAGGCTTACCAAAACGTGCCGAAACCTTGCGTCATGCCTTGGCTCAATTTTATGGCACAGAAGATCGAATTGATTTAGCGAAATTTGATGTTACTCGCATCTAAAGTGCGGTCATTTTTAGGCAGATTTTGCGTCTGTCAATTTTCCTTAAAATCGGCTAAAATAGGCCGATTTTATTTTTGGCTTTAACTTTATAAAAATATGAAAGATTCTATTATTGCAAAACTTGAAAGTTTAAAAGAACGTTATGAAGAATTAGAGGCATTGCTAGGCGATGCGTCGGTAATTTCGGATCAGGATAAATTCCGTGCGTATTCTAAAGAATATTCACAACTTGAAGATGTGGTGAAATGTTTTAATCGTTGGAATCAGCTTAATTCTAACATTGCTGAAGCGGAGTTGATGTTAGATGATCCTGAAATGAAAGAAATGGCAGAGATGGAAATTGAAGAATCCAAAGCCGAAATTGAAGAAGTGGAGCAACAACTTCAAATTCTTTTATTACCGAAAGATCCAAATGATGAATATAACTGCTATTTAGAAATTCGTGCGGGTACTGGTGGTGATGAAGCGGGTATCTTTGCCGGCGATTTATTCCGTATGTACAGCCGTTATGCTGAAAGTAAACGCTGGCGTGTTGAAATGCTCAGCGCAAATGAAAGCGAGCAGGGCGGTTATAAAGAAGTGATCGTTAAAGTAAGCGGTGATGGCGTGTATGGTCAGTTAAAGTTTGAATCAGGCGGCCACCGTGTACAACGTGTACCAAAAACAGAAAGCCAAGGTCGTATTCATACTTCTGCTTGTACTGTTGCGGTGATGCCTGAATTACCAGAATCAGAAATGCCGGAAATCAATCCTGCAGATTTACGTATTGATACCTACCGTTCATCTGGTGCGGGTGGTCAGCACGTTAATACAACAGACTCTGCGGTACGTATTACCCACATTCCAACAGGTATTGTGGTGGAATGTCAGGATGAGCGTTCACAACATAAAAACAAAGCCAAAGCAATGTCTGTCTTGGCTTCACGTATTGTACAAGCGGAGCAAGAGCGTCAAGCTGCAGAGCAAGCAGATACTCGCCGTAACTTATTAGGTTCAGGCGATCGTTCAGATAAAATTCGTACTTATAACTACCCACAAGGTCGTGTAACCGATCACCGTATCAACTTAACGCTCTATCGTTTAGATGAAGTGATGAACGGCAAAATTGACGAGCTTATTCAACCAATTATTACTGAATATCAAGCGGATCAATTAGCGGCGTTATCTGAGAATAATTAATGACCTATCAACAATGGCTTGCCGATGCTGCGCAAGCCTTAAATCAGGTAAATCCGACAGAGAATGGCAAAGTTGACGCGTTAGTGCTATTGCAACACGCAACGGACAAATCAAGAACGCAAATTTTAGCTTTCGACGAAACGGAAATTGATGAAAAAGTGCGGTTAAAATTGACCGCACTTTTAGATCGTCGTCTAAAAGGCGAACCTATCGCTTATATCCTCGGTGAAAAAGAATTCTGGTCCTTGCCTTTAAATGTGTCTGAAGGAACATTAATTCCTCGCCCCGATACCGAAATTCTCGTAGAAAAAGCATTACAAATTGCGTTAGAAAAACTGGAAGAAAATCCACCGCACTTTCGTATTCTCGATCTAGGTACCGGAACTGGTGCCATTGCGTTGGCGTTGGCTTCTGAGCTTTCTCCTATTTGTCAAAAAAAGCATATTCAATTAGATGTCATCGGTGTTGATTTGATGCCAGAAGTCGTCAAGTTAGCGCAATCCAATGCAGAAAAAAATCAGCTCAAGGTGCAATTTTTGCAGAGTCGTTGGTTTGAAAATGTTGAAGGGCAGTTTGATATTATCGTCAGTAATCCGCCTTATATTGATGAAACCGATGAACATCTTTTCCAAGGTGATGTGCGTTTCGAGCCTCGTTCGGCGTTGGTGGCGGGCGAAAACGGTTTAGCTGATTTACGTCATCTTATTGAGCATGCGCCAGGACATTTAAAAGATAACGGCTATTTATTGTTAGAGCACGGCTGGAAACAGGGTGAAGAAGTGCGGTCAATTTTCTGGCAAAATCATTGGCAAGGGGTTGCAACCATACGGGATTATGGCGACAATGAGCGCGTAACATTGGGATATTGGAAGCGGTAATGAAATACGATCAAAAAGCCTTATATGCTGAACTGACTCATTTTTATTTGAGCATTTGTGAGAAAGAGCAACTTGATGAGCCTCGCTTAAGAGGGCTTGTTGGAAGCTTGGTGCGCAAAGCTCGCCAAGCTATTCCTGAAGAATGGGATGATAAAGCTAAAATTCATCAACTCTTGCAGTTATTTTACGGTGATTGGGGCTTTCATTGCGATGCGGATAATTACTTCTATGCTCGCAATTTATATCTTCCGTATATTTTAGAAGAGCGTGAAGGCATGCCGGTGAGCCTTGGCGCCTTAATACTTTATTTGGCCGCAAGTTTAAAATTGCCGATTTATCCCGTGAATTTCCCGACGCAACTGATTTTACGTGCAGAAGTCGATGGTGAAGTGGCGTTTATTGATCCTTGGAGTGGAAAATACATTTCAGTGGATGAATTGAAAAAACTCTATGAAGGTGCCTTTGGTTTTGGGGCTCAAATTCAACCTGAAGACTTAGCTCGAGCAGATATTCCGATGCTTATCGCACGTTTCCGTCAGCTCGCCAAGAATGCCTTAATTCGTGAAGAACAAAACGATTTGGCGTTTAATTATATCCAATTCTTATTAGCAGGAAGAAAAGATCCTTATGATATTCGCGATCGCGGCTTAGTGTTGGCGCAAATGGGCGCTTATCCTTCAGCTATTGAGGATTTGGAATATTTTGTGGATCAATGTCCGAATGATCCCACTTCTTCTCTGTTAAAAACTCAACTTTTAGAACTGAAAGGCGAAGCATTGAAAGATGCCAAGTCCATCCATTAAAAAGGAAATATTATGCAAAATAAAATTGTAAAAATTGGCAATATTGATGTCGCAAATGACAAACCCTTTGTGCTTTTCGGCGGGATGAACGTGCTTGAAAGTCGCGATATGGCGATGCAAGTTTGCGAAGCTTATGTGAAAGTGACGGAAAAGTTGGGCGTTTCTTATGTTTTTAAGGCATCTTTCGATAAAGCTAACCGTTCTTCAATTCATTCTTACCGTGGTCCAGGCATGGAAGAAGGTTTAAAAATTTTCCAAGAGATAAAAGAAACCTTTGGCGTGAAAGTGATTACTGATGTGCACGAAATCTATCAATGCCAGCCTGTAGCTGATGTGGTGGATGTGATCCAATTGCCGGCATTTTTAGCGCGTCAAACAGATTTAGTCGAAGCGATGGCAAAAACGGGGGCAGTGATTAATGTGAAAAAACCACAATTCTTAAGCCCAGGTCAAATGGGCAATATTGTCGATAAATTTGAAGAATGTGGTAACGATAAAATCATCCTTTGTGATCGCGGTTCAAACTTTGGCTACGATAATTTAGTGGTGGATATGTTAGGCTTCGGCGTGATGAAAAAAGTGTCGAAAGGCAGCCCTGTCATTTTTGACGTGACCCATTCATTACAATGCCGTGATCCGTTTGGTGCCGCTTCAGGTGGTCGTCGTGAACAAGTGACCGAATTAGCGCGTTCGGGCTTAGCAATTGGCATTGCAGGCTTATTCTTAGAAGCGCACCCAAATCCTAATCAAGCAAAATGTGATGGCCCTTCTGCATTGCCACTTTCAGCATTAGAAGGTTTTGTCTCACAGATGAAAGCCATTGATGATTTAGTGAAGTCTTTCCCTGAATTAGATACGTCCATCTAATGGAGAAGTGCGGTTGAAAACAGCGTTGTTTTTGACCGCACTTTTATTCTGTAAAAGGAGATGACAATGAATATCGTATTTTTAGACAGCACGGCAATTCCAAAACATATTCCTATTCCTCGTCCAAGCTTTCCGCATAACTGGGTAGAGTATGAATATACTTCTGCAGAGCAAACTATTGAGCGAGCAAAAGACGCGGATATTATTATCACCAGTAAAGTGATTTTAAGCCGTGAGGTGTTGCAACAATTACCTAAATTAAAATTGATTGCTATCACCGCAACAGGCACCAATAACGTGGATTTAGACGCGGCAAAAGAATTGGGCGTGGCGGTTAAAAATGTGACGGGTTATTCTGCCACGACCGTACCTGAGCATGTGTTGGGCATGATTTTTGCGTTAAAACATAGCTTGGCTGGCTGGCAACGCGATCAAATCACCGGCAAATGGACTGAGAGTAAACAGTTCTGCTACTTTGATTATCCCATTACAGATGTTAAAGGTTCAACGTTAGGTGTGTTTGGAAAAGGCTGTTTAGGTACAGAAGTAGGGCGTTTAGGTGAGCTTTTAGGCATGAAAGTCCTTTATGCTGAACATCGAAATGCCACAACGTGCCGTGAAGGTTACACGCCTTTTGAAGAGGTGCTAAAACAAGCCGATATTCTGACATTGCATTGTGCATTGACTGAAACAACTAAAAATTTAATCAATCAAGAAACCTTGTCACTTTGTAAGAAAGGTGCGTATTTAATCAATACTGGTCGTGGTCCATTGATTGACGAGCAAGCAGTTTGTGACGCATTAAAATCAGGGCAGTTAGGTGGTGCCGCATTAGATGTGTTAGTGAAAGAACCACCAGAGAAAAACAATCCACTGATTGAATTAGCGAAAACGATGCCGAATTTAATTATCACACCTCATATTGCTTGGGCGAGTGATAGTGCGGTAACCACGCTAACGAAAAAAGTGACGCAAAATATCGAAGATTTCGTTCAACAATTAAATCAAAAATAATGAATTTACCTATTTCTTTATATGTCGCCCTGCGATATTGGCGTGCAAAAAGCGCCGATCGTTTTGGGCGACTTGTTGCTAATTTGGCAAGCTTTGGCATCGTACTAGGTGTGATGGCATTGATTATTGTGCTTTCTGTCATGAATGGATTAGAAGGCTATCAAAAACAACAGGTGCTTTCGACAATTCCGCATGCGATTGTTAGCCAAGAAGCGCCTATTTCAGCAGAAAAACCGCTTGAAAATACACCGCACTTTGTGCAAAAAGCTGTGCCAATTAATACGACAAATGTTGTGTTTCAAACAGCAAAAGGCGTGAGTGCAGGACAAGTAATTGGCATTCAGTCTTTTTCAGATGATCCTTTACTGGAAGGTTTCGATCCGAGCCAATTTAATCAACTTTTACCGCAAGGTGAGTTTAAGCTAATTATTGGCGATAATCTGGCGCAAAAATTAGGCTTAGCGGTGGGCGATAAAGTTCGCTTAATGATTACTGAAAATAGCCAATATACGCCATTTGGTCGTGTGCCGATGCAGCGTTTATTTACAGTGAGTGAGATTTACTATGATTATGGCGAAGCGTCAGGTTATGAAGTTTTTGCTAATTTAGCCGATATTGGTCGCCTAATGCGTATTCAACCAGGTGAGGCACAAGGCTATCGTTTATTCCTAGATGATCCTTTCCAAATCACAGAATTGCCAACCTATTTTGAAGAGAGTCATATCAGCGATTGGCGTGTCCAAAAAGGGGAGTTTTTCCAAGCAGTTCGTATGGAAAAAAATATGATGGGCTTGTTGATTAGCTTAATTATTGTTGTTGCGATTTCCAATATCGTGACCTCATTAAGTTTAATGGTGGTGGATAAACAAGGGGAAATTGCCATTTTGCAAACACAAGGTGTCACTAAATCACAAGTGCGTTCGATCTTTATTTATCAGGGGTTATTGGTGGGGCTAGTGGGCACGTTGATTGGTGCTGTACTGGGCGTATTAATTACCTTAAATCTTGGGGCAATTTTAAGTGCGATCAATCCGAACGGTGTTTTCTTGCCGACCTCGATTGAGCCTGTGCAAGTCATTATTGTGATTGCC
The DNA here is from genome assembly GCF_001838635.1 of Haemophilus sp. HMSC71H05. NCBI lineage: Bacteria > Pseudomonadati > Pseudomonadota > Gammaproteobacteria > Pasteurellales > Pasteurellaceae > Haemophilus > Haemophilus sp. HMSC71H05. The sequence continues at coordinate 265,402 of NZ_KV838026.1, read as the reverse complement.
TTTTCTTTATTGTTATCTTTATTATCAACCATTTATCCAGCTTATCGTGCGGCAAAAACTGAGCCGGCGGAAGCATTACGTTATGAGTAAAATATGAATAACTACTTATTAGAATGCCAAAATATTAATAAATTTTACCAAGAAGGCGAGAACCAGACCCAAGTATTAAAAGGCGTAAGCTTTGCCATGAAACCACAGGAATTAGTGGCGATTGTGGGAAGTTCTGGTTCGGGAAAAAGTACTTTATTACACACCTTAGGCGGCTTAGATCAGCCAAGTAGTGGGGAAGTCTTTATTAAAGGGCAATCATTGCAAAAAGCGTCTGAAAGTGAATTGGCTAAATTACGTAACCAAAATCTAGGGTTTGTGTATCAATTTCACCATTTAATGGCAGATTTTACCGCCTTGGAAAATGTGATGATGCCGATGTTAATTGGTCGTCAGAATAAAACAGAAGCAAAAGATCGTGCTGAAAAAATATTGGGTGCAGTAGGCTTAAGTCATCGCATTACTCATCGTCCATCTGCACTTTCGGGCGGTGAACGTCAACGTGTGGCGATTGCTCGTGCATTAGTGAATAATCCCGCTCTCGTCTTGGCCGATGAACCAACCGGGAACTTGGATCATAAAACCACAGAAAGTATTTTTGAATTAATTCAAACCTTGAATGCGGAGCAAAACATTGCGTTTTTATTGGTTACGCATGATATGTCCTTGGCGCAAAAATTGTCTCGTTGTTTAACTATGCAAGATGGCATTTTGAAGGAAGGTGCATAATGAATACGCCTTTTTTCATTAGTTGGCGTTATCAACGGGGTAAGCAAAAGAATCCGTTGGTGGCGTTAATTTCAAAATTCTCTGCTATCGGTATCGCCCTTGGTGTGGCGGTGTTGATCGTGGGGTTAAGTGCCATGAATGGTTTTGAGCGTGAATTGAATTCACGTATTTTGGCTGTGGTGCCGCATACGGAAATCACCGTTAATCCACATGCCAATGAAGCCACATTAAACCATTGGCAGAACCTTGCGGAACGTCTAAAAACAAACAAAAAAATTACCGCATTTTCACCTTTTGTGAGTTTTACAGCCTTAGTCGAAAATGGCAATAAACTTAAAGTCGTTCAAGTGAAAGGGGTCGATAAACAAGCTGAAGATCAAGTGAGTTCTCTTGGTAAGTTTGTGGAAGGTGATGGCTGGCAGAAATTCGCAGAAGAAGGCGGATTAGTGTTAGGCTCTGGTATTGCCAAAGAGTTAGATGTTAAAGCAGGCGATTGGGTGTCGTTATTAATCTCTCAACCGAATGGCGAAGATCAAATGGCTCAACCTAATCGTGAGCGTGTTCAAGTGACTGCTATTTTACGTTTAGATGGTCAGTTAGACCACAGTTATGCCTTATTAGCATTACCTCAAGCACAAGAGTTAATGGGGTATCAAGAAGATCAAATTACCGGTGTTGAATTAAAAGTGGATGATCCATTCAAAGTACAAGAAATGGATTATTCGATGCTGAATGATTATCCTCAACTGCTTTATATCCAAAACTGGGTGGCAAAATTTGGCTATATGTATCGTGATATTCAGCTTATCCGCACAGTGATGTATATCGCCATGGTGCTTGTTATTGGGGTAGCATGTTTTAATATCGTTTCTACCTTAATTATGGCGGTAAAAGATAAGCAAGGTGATATTGCGATTATGCGAACCCTGGGGGCAAATAATGGCTTTATTAAGCAGATCTTTATTTGGTATGGTTTGCTTGCAGGAATGAAAGGGTGTTTGATTGGTATCGTGTTAGGAGTCGTACTCGCACTGAATCTCACGCCGATTATTCAAGGCATCGAGGCATTACTTGGTAAAAAACTGTTATCAGATGGCATCTATTTCGTTGATTTCTTACCAAGCGAATTACATTGGTTCGATGTTGTATTAGTTCTCGTGGCGGCATTGGTATTGAGTTTACTCGCCAGTCTTTATCCAGCCAGTCGAGCCGCGAAGTTACAACCGGCTCAAGTGTTGAGCAATCACTAATAAAAAATCAGGGATTAAGTATTTAATCCCTGATTTTTTTATTGTTCAACCGTTAATCATTATTGGTTTTCTTTATCTGTTTTTAATAAGCCAGATGAACCTTCAGAATAATCACGCGGTGGCTCTTCAGATTTGCTTTCTGATGAGGCAGTCACCAATTGCTGGGTAAATAAACCTTTGTCGGCTGGTTTATTGCCAAGCAAGGTTTCAGATGAAACGGCATAGTGACGATAGAGTTTTTGATAATCACCAATTAAGGTTTTAAATAATTCAGCACTTTCCGCGAAATGTTTTTCAAGTTGTGCTTGTTTATCGCTTAATTGTGTTTTTACTTCTTTTAGTTCAGCTTCGGTTTGAACTTGTTTTTTGACTGAACCTTTTGTTAAACGTAACAGCAAATAGCCTAAGATTACGCCAACCACAAGCCCAATCACAGCAGCTTGCCATATTTCTGGTATCCATGATTGCATACATTACTCCTTCTTTTGAATTCAGTGTTTAGTGTAAAGGAAAACCGAAAAACTTTCTTTGCGGTTGATCACATTTTGGAAAAGCTGTGTTTACACAGCTGCAATAATAACGATTTCAACTTTCCAATCAGGATCTGCAAGTTTCGCTTCTACTGTTGCTCGGCTTGGTGGATTTTGACTATCGACCCATTCATCCCATGCTTGGTTGAGTTGAGCATAATCTGCCATATCTGCAAGGAAGATTTGCGTGGTAAGAATTTTGCTTTTTTCCGAACCAATTTCTGCCAATAATTTATCGATCAGTGAAAGGACTTCTTTGGTTTGTTCGTAAGCATTTTGCTTAACGGTTTTTTCCGGTACTTGACCAGCAAAATAGGCAGTATTGTTATGAATGACTACTTCAGAAAAGCGTTTGCTTGGTTGAATACGTTGAATCGACATAATGGCTCCTTTTTGATGAAGATAATTCCATTCTAAAGGCGGTTTTAGACTTTGTAAATCAAGAAATTGTGGGATAAAATAACTGAGAATTTTTATCAACTAAAGAGAACTATGAAACTCCTGATTTCGAATCAATATGGCGCCATTGTGATGGCACTATTGCCTTTTGTTTACGGTATGTTATTAGCTTCACCTGTTTGGGCGCATTTCTTTTTGCTGTTAGCTTGGTTCACCATGTATTTGCTGAGTTATCCAATGCTTAGTCTCTTTAAAGGCAAAAATATGGCGGAATATAAAAAGTGGACTATCATCTATGGTGTCGCAGCTTTTTTATTTGCGCTCCCCGCCATTTTTTATAACTGGCAAATTCTTTTCTTTATTGCAGCCATGTTTCCTTTTGTGTTGGTGAGTATCTATTACACCAAGAAAAAAGATGAACGTAACCTTCTCAATGATTTAGCGGGTATTGCGATTTTTGCCCTTGCAGGTATGGGATCCTATTATTTTTCTGACCGCACTTTTGATGAAAAAATCTGGTGGGTAGCATTGTATCCAAGCTTATTTTTTATTGGCACGACGCTTTACGTCAAATCAATGATGCGTGAACGCAAAAATCCGCTTTATCTCAAAGCCTCCATTATTTTCCACGTGCTTTGCGTACTCGGTTGCTTGTTTACCCAACACTATGTCTTGTCACTTGCTTTTGTGCTGGCGTTAATTCGTGCCATTTATTTACCCACCAAGAAACTTTCAGTGAAACAAGTCGGTCTAATAGAATTCGGAACATCCGCCATTTTTTTGATTATTTTATTGATAGCGACATTATAAGATGAAGACATTAGCCAAATTTTTACTCCTCGCCACGTTTACCTTAAGTAGTTCAGCATTTGCGATGAAAACTATTGATTTGGTCGATAAAGCGCAAATGACGGATCAGCAAAAAATGGATCTGGCACAAAAACTGGCAGAGAAACAAGATTGGAAAGCGGTTTTTGAAATTATGTATCCTTTAGCTTTGGAAGGTAATTTACAAGCACAAAGCAATTTAGGGATGCTTTATAATTTAGGCCGTGGAGTGGATGAAAATAAAGAGTTGGCTTATTGGTGGTTTAGCGAAGCTGCTGAACGAGGCAGCATTAAGGCTATCAATAATTTGGCAGTCATGTATTTCAACGGCAACAACTATGTGAAACAAAATACCGCTCAAGCGATTAAATTATTTGAAGCCAGTGCAACAAAAGATCCCGATGCTATGCTTACATTAGGGGAAATTTATACCAATCAGAAAGAATTTACCAAAGCCTTTGAATGGTTTCAAAAAGCCGCGAATGCGGGTAGTAATGAGGGGCGATTCCGTTTAGCTCGTTTGTATGAAGAAGGGATTGGAACACAAGTCAATATTGGCTTGGCCAAATTACTTTATTTGGAAATTATGAATACAGCGAAAAAGGATGAAATCAAAGAAATCGCCAGACAGCGATTACAACGTTTGAGCTTGTATTAAGAAAAAGTGCGGTTAATTTTAACCGCACTTTTTTATTTGACCTCCGCACCTTTCAACCAGCGTCTAACCCAACTGCGGTTTGGCATTAAGTTATGAATCAGCTCTTCACTCATCGGTAAGGGTTCGCCATAAATTAAGGAAGCCAGTGTTTCCCCTAAAAATGGTGCAGAGGTTAATCCTCGAGAGCCTAATGCACCGATTAAATAGAGATTAGAGTAGTTTTCAGCTTGCTCTATTGGCTGTTTACGGCGTCGTAAATTAAACAAATTCTGATATTGTACTTGCTGCGCTGAAAAATGAGGAACAGCGCCCATCATTGGCGTAAGATCTCGTACTGAACAACGCACACCGATTCGAGCAAGATTGCCCGATGTATCCACTTCTTTTGTCCAATCTTCAGGGATATTTTGCTGAATTTTTTGTTGGTTTTCTTGTTGTTCGGTTAGGCTAAATTCACGAGTCGCATTATCACGAACATGACTTGCGCCAATACAATGACTGGCTTTCGCTTGATCGACTGGCGTAAGGTAGCCGTCATAGCACAACACGGTTTTGAGTTTAAGCAAATTTGCGGATGTTGGAATTTGGCTCACTTGGCCGCGAACAGGATAGAGTGGCAGTTTTTGTGTTTGTTCAAAATCAGTAAGTTTATGCCCGTTTGCCAAAACAACTACTTCATGGTTGAACGTTTTATTTTCAGCTGTGGTGATTTGCCAACCATTTTCTGTTTGAGAAAGTGCGGTTACTTTTTGTGATATTTTAATCTGGACACCTTGTTTCTCTAAAAAGGCAAAAGCATGTTGAACTAACTGACGAGGTGCAAGCCAAGCGCCTTGAGGAATAAAACCGCCCCCAAAAGGTAACGGTAAGCCCACTTTTTTGCTTAATTCAGTTTGATTTAAGAACTGATATAAATCAGAAGGCAAATTCAGCGCAGCGATTTTATTTAATTTACTTTCAGCTTTGTCGTTGTAAGCACAAAGCGCAACACCGCAGAATTCGTGTTCAAATTCGATTTTTTGCTGAATTGCCCATTGTAGAAATTGGAGGCCATAGGCAAAAGCATGAATATAAAAACGAATATTACGCTCGTTATCATCGCTCAGTTGCGGATAAAATGCGCCTTGTTTATTGCCAGATGCATTGAGGGCAGTTTGCTCATCTTCGCAATAAATCGTAATTTTGGCGCCGCGTTTAAGCAGGGAGATTGCCGTACAAAGAGAGGCAATCCCACCACCAATAATGGCAATATCTTGCTCGTTTAGATTCGCGGATTGACTATGAAACCAGGGTAATGAAAGTGCGGTCAGTTTTTCATGCGTTTTTTGACCAGAAAGACATTCTCGTTTTTTACCAAAGCCTTTTCGTTTCGTAATATTAAAGCCTGCATTTTCTAAGCCTTTTCTGACCGCACTTGCTGCAGTAAAAGTCGCAAAGGTGCCTTGTGGCTTGGTAAAACGAAACATTTGCTGATAAAGCTGCTCGTTCCACATGTCTGGATTTTTACTTGGCGCAAAACCATCTAAAAACCACGCATCAATTTTATCATTCATATAATCGCCCAGTTGTGGCAGATTTTCAGCTACATCACCAAACCAAAGATCTAACGTGGTTTCATCAAAATGAAAACGATAGCAACCTTGAATGGGATTAAGCCAATGCTGTTGTAAATGCTGAGCAAGATGAGAAAATTGCGGATAGGCTAAATGAGCTTGTTGTAACGCATCAAGTGCCAAAGGGTATTTTTCAAAAGAGATAAAATAAAGGCGTTTTAAAGGCGAATTGGGGTACTTTTGACGAAATTCACCGAATAGCGTGGTCACCGCAAAGAAATTTAATCCTGTGCCAAACCCCGTTTCAGCAATAACAAAATGGGCTTCTTGATAATTAACCCAACGTTCCCACAACTGATTGCCTTCTAAAAACACATAATGGGTTTCCGCTAAACCATCCTGATTAGAAAAATACACATCATCAAATTTATCTGAAACAGGGGTATTCTCTTGGTTAAAATGAATTTTTGCATGCTGAATGGTGAACATGTGTTAGCCCTTTTTTGCCTTATCAAATTCTTTTATAATAGCACGGAAATTTTGAGACGGTTAAAACTTAACTGGTCGAACAAATGAATTATTGCTTGCAATATTTTCATTTCATAGTAAATTGCGTTCAGCTAACGACTGTAAGTTGAACTAAATTTCCCCTAAATCATAAGGAATAAAGAATGAAAAGAGCTGTAATTACTGGTTTTGGTATTATTTCAAGTATCGGTAACAACAAAGAAGAAGTTTTGGCTTCATTAAAAGCCGGTAAATCTGGTATTGAAGTCGTGCCTGAGTTTGTTGAAATGAAAATGCGTAGCCATGTTGCGGGCACAATCAAACTTGATCCAAGCGAGCACATCGATCGTAAAGTATATCGTTTTATGGGTGATGCGGCAGCTTATGCATACCTTTCTATGCGTGAAGCGATTGAAGATTCAGGTTTAACAGAAGATCAAGTTTCAAACGACCGTACAGGTCTTGTAATCGGTGCAGGTACTGGTTCAGCACACAACCAATTGGTGGCTTGTGATGCAGTGCGTGGTCCTCGCGGTGTGAAAGCAATTGGTCCTTACGCAGTAACTAAAACCATGGCTTCAAGCGTATCAGCTTGTTTAGCAACTCCTTACAAAATCCGTGGTGTGAACTACTCAATCAGTTCTGCTTGTGCAACGTCTGCACACTGTATCGGTCACGCAGTAGAATTAATTCAATTAGGTAAACAAGATGTGGTTTTCGCAGGTGGTGCGGAAGAATTATCTTGGGAATGTGCAACTGAATTCGATGCAATGGGTGCAGTTTCAACTAAATACAATGATACCCCAGAAAAAGCGTCTCGTGCTTACGATGCAAACCGTGATGGTTTCGTTATCGCAGGTGGTGGTGCAGTTGTAGTGGTTGAAGAATTAGAACACGCATTAGCACGTGGCGCAAAAATTTACGCTGAAATCGTGGGCTACGGTGCAACCTCTGATGGTTACGACATGGTCGCACCAAGTGGTGAAGGTGCTGAGCGTTGTATGAAACAAGCAATGGCAACTGTGGATACCCCAATTGATTACATCAACGTACACGGTACATCAACACCAGTTGGTGACGTGAAAGAATTAGGTGCGATCAAAAATGTATTTGGTGACAAAATCCCAGCGATTTCTTCAACCAAATCAATGACCGGTCACTCTTTAGGTGCTGCTGGTGCACACGAAGCAATCTATACCTTATTAATGCTACACAATGACTTCATTGCTCCAAGCATTAATATCGAAACATTAGATGAAGCGGCAGAAGGCTGCAATATCGTGACTGAAACAAAAGAAAATGCAGGTTTACAAACTGTGATGTCAAACAGCTTTGGTTTCGGTGGTACAAACGCAACTTTAGTTTTCAGACGTTATAACGGCTAATTAAAAATTCTTAAAATCTAACCGCACTTTGGGGCTTCCAAGTGCGGTTTTTTCTTATCATTGCTTCTTTTTTCCTCGCTCATAAAAGAAAACAACATTTAAAATGTGATCTAGTTCAAATTTTTGAATAAAAGAATAAAATTTTTTCATTTTTATAAAACTCTATACAAAATTTCGATTTTGTTTATTTTTAAATAATAATTTTTATTTAAAACTGTTTTTGTTTTATTTTTTAGATTTTAATGCTTTTAAATTGGTGTTTTTAGCGTTTTGTAACGCTAGACAAGTTGTGTTCTTTCGGTATGATGGTTCCATTGTTTTGACAACGAATCGTAGTAATAAAAGTGCGGTCAGTTTTAGGAGTAAAATATGAAGAAATTATCCGGTGCGGAAATGGTGGTTCAGTCTTTGCGTGACGAAGGCGTTGAGTATTTATTTGGTTATCCAGGCGGTGCCGTATTGGATATTTATGATGCAATCCATACCCTTGGTGGGATTGAACATATTTTAGTCCGTCATGAGCAAGCTGCGGTACATATGGCTGATGGTTATGCGCGTGCGACAGGTAAGGTAGGTTGCGTGTTAGTAACCTCAGGTCCAGGTGCAACCAATGCGATTACGGGTATTTTAACGGCTTATACTGATTCAGTGCCAATGGTGATCATTTCAGGTCAGGTCATGAGTAGCTTAATCGGTCGTGATGCATTCCAAGAATGTGATATGGTGGGGATTTCTCGCCCGGTAGTTAAACACAGCTTTATCGTTAAAAAAGCAGAAGATATTCCAGGTATCTTGAAAAAAGCTTTTTATATTGCTTCAACAGGCCGTCCAGGTCCCGTTGTCGTAGATATTCCAAAAGATACCGTAAACCCAACATTAAAATATCCTTACGAATATCCAAAATCAGTTGAGCTTCGTTCTTATAATCCAACAGTAAATGGTCACAAAGGTCAAATTAAGAAAGCGTTAAAAGCATTATTAGTGGCTAAAAAACCGGTTTTATTCGTCGGTGGTGGTGCAGTTGCTGCAGGCTGTCATGAAGAATTAACACAATTTGCACAACGTTTAAATTTACCGGTAACTTCATCGTTAATGGGTTTGGGTGTATATCCAAGTACCGATAAACAATTCTTAGGTATGCTTGGGATGCACGGAACTTACGAAGCCAATACAGCCATGCATGAAAGTGATTTAATTCTAGGTGTTGGTGTTCGTTTTGATGACCGAACCACTAACAACTTAGATAAATATTGCCCGAATGCAAAAGTGATTCAGATTGATATTGATCCAACTTCTATTTCTAAAAACGTTCCTGTAGCGATTCCAATTGTAGGTAACGCAAAAAATGTATTGGATGAGTTCTTAAGCTTATTAGGTGAAGAAATTGGTTCGCGTCCTCAAAACCAATTAGAAGATTGGTGGAAACAAATTGATGAATGGAAAGCGAAAAAATGCTTGGATTTCGACCGCACTTCAGGCGTAATTAAACCGCAACAAGTGATGGAAGCGGTATATCGTATTACAAAAGGCCAAGCTTATGTGGCATCGGATGTAGGCCAACATCAAATGTTTGCTGCATTACATTATCCATTTGATTTACCGCGTCGTTGGATCAATTCAGGTGGTGCAGGTACCATGGGCTTTGGTTTACCTGCTGCTTTAGGGGTGAAACTTGCGCATCCTGATGCAACTGTAGTTTGCGTAACGGGTGATGGCAGTATTCAAATGAATATCCAAGAGCTTTCAACAGCGACACAATATGGTATTCCTGTTGTGGTGATTTGTTTGAACAACCACTTCTTAGGCATGGTGAAACAATGGCAAGATTTGATTTACTCAGGCCGCCATTCTCAAACTTATATGAATTCTTTACCAGATTTCGTGAAGTTAGCGGAATCTTATGGGCATGTGGGAATTCAAATTTCAACACCAGATGAATTAGAAAGCAAATTACAAGAAGCCTTCAGCATTAAAAATAAATTGGTCTTTGTTGATATTAACGTTGATGAGACCGAACACGTTTACCCAATGCAAGTTCGAGGCGGGGCGATGAATGAGATGATTTTAAGCAAACCACAAGAGGAGAAAGAATAATGCGTAGAATTTTATCTGTTTTATTAGAAAATGAATCCGGTGCATTATCTCGTGTGGTCGGCTTATTTTCCCAACGTGCATTTAACATTGAAAGCTTAACTGTGGCACCAACCGATGATCCAACGCTTTCTCGTATGACGATTGAAGCGGTGGGGGATGAGCAAGTGCTCGAACAAATCGAAAAACAACTTCACAAATTAGTGGATGTGTTTAAAGTTATTAACTTGAGTGAACATGAGCACGTTGAGCGTGAAGTGTTGTTAGTGAAAGTACGTGCAACGGGTTCATCGCGTGATGAGTTAAAACGTTTAGCCGACATCTTCCGTGGGCAGATTGTGGATGTAACAACAAAATCCTACACGATTCAATTAACGGGTACAAAAGACAAATTAGATGCTTTTGTTGAGGCTGTGAAGGAAGAAAGTTCATTACTTGAAATTGTTCGTTCAGGGTTAATCAGTCTTTCTCGTGGTGAGAAGAATATTCTTTAATGATCTCGAAAGTGCGGTTAAAAATGACCGCACTTTTTTATGTAAAAAAGGAAGTCATAATGGACTTCCTTTTTGTTTGTTCTGAATGAATATCAAGCTTCCGATTTATTGGTTAATGCGATATATAAGCAAACTGCAAAGCCGGTAAGTAAAACATAAGGCGTAAAGGCTGCAACACCTGAAGGAGCTGCCGCTAAGCCAAAGTTATGTGCCACAGCTGCGCCCAGTAGCATACCGAGAACAAATAATGCCGAGTCATTGTTACCTTCCCCTATATTGACTAGTTGTTTGCCAGGACAACCACCGCCTAATGCAAAGCAAAGACCGCAAAGCGCCATAGAAAGGAAATTGTAGAGATAGTCATTATGCGCAATAGGTTGTTTTTCAAAGCCCAAATGGAATTGACCTAATAAGGCATTGGTTATTGCCGCAAAGACAATCAATGCAATCACGCCATTTAATAAATGCGCATCACGGAAGAGGACAAAGTTTCGGAATGCTCCAATTGTGCAAAAACGCGATTTTTGCATCAGCACACCGAGAAGTAATCCGCCAGCAAGTGACATCCAAATAGCCGCATGTTGTGCACCTGGGCCTTTTTCAGAGGTGTAAATCGCTAGATTTTCACCAAATTTAAATTGGGTTAAGGCTAAAACAAGCAAAATTACGGCAAAGATTGGACCAATTAAACCTGAAGATTGGCTTTGTTCCTTAGATTTACCTAATGAGAATCCTCGATTAGCGAAGAAAATGCCGCCTAATACACCGGCAAACAATCCTACGATACCTGCAATTGCAGTGAGATCACCGCCACCTAATCGTAAATAAGCACGCCATGGACAACCTAAGAAAATGAGTGCACCAAGCATCGCAAAAAAGCCTAAGCTAATACGAGCGAGTGGGGCAGAGCCACCACGAGGTTTAAATTCCTTAGATAAGAATGCACTGGCGAGTGCTCCTAAAACTAATCCAATGAGTTCTGGGCGAAGGTATTGCAATGGGGCGGCGTGGTGTAATCCAAGCGATCCGGCTGTATCGCGTAAGAAACAAGCCGCACAAAATCCCATATTACCAGGATTGCCATTGTAAGTGAGAAGTGGCGCAACGATACCAAGTGCAGCACCTGCAACCACAGGCCAAGTTAAAATTTTCATAATTAGACCCTTGTGATATCTGAAGTTAAATTGAATTGTGTGTTTTTAATAATAAAAACAAAGGTATTGTAGAAAGAGTTGAAAAATAAAGAAAGTTTATTTTCTTGAAATTGTGAGCAGGATCAAAGATTAGTTGATAATGAGAACAGCTTGTCTAATTCTTATAAAAATAAAAGTGCGGTTAAATTTAACCGCACTTAAGATATGTTATTCAGCAGGGTACCAATGCAAATGTTCAAAGGCTATCTGACATGTTTCGCCTTCTTTCGGGCCAGAATCTCGTCGTCCAATTTGAACACGAATATCTTGATCTCCAACTTGGATATTATAATCCGTCACTTCACCAAGATAAGAACGACGTTTTACAACACCTGGGATTCCACCTTGTTGAACAAATTCAATGTCGGATGGACGGCTTGCTAATATGGCTTTCCCTTGTGAAAGTAAGTCATTATTTGGCATTTCTGGAAGATTAAAAATACCATCAATTTTATCAATATGAATACCTTGTGATGACAGGTTTACATTTAATTGATTTGATAACCCGATAAAATTGAAGACAAACTTGTTAGCTGGGTTGTTATAAATGTTTAATGGGGTATCAATTTGTTGTACCGCCCCTTTCTTCATAACCATAATACGATCTGAAAGTGCCATTGCTTCAGATTGGTCATGCGTCACATAAATAATTGAGAACCCAAATTTTTTCTGTAATGCCTTAATTTCAAACCGCATTTCTTCGCGAAGATGTGGGTCTAAGCTTGATAATGGTTCGTCTAGTAACATGACGTCTGGGTTAATTGCTAATGCTCTAGCAAGTGCCACACGTTGTTTTCCGCCACCAGATAAATCATCAGGGCTTTTCTTGGCAACACTAAGTAAATTAGTGTGTCTTAACGCATCAGTTGTTCGTTTTTCAATTTCTTGGGCTGAAATATTTTTGAGTTTTAACGGAAAGGCAACGTTATCATATACCGTCATATGTGGCCATACCGCAAAGGCCTGAAAGACCATGCCAAAATTGCGTTTCTCTGGCGGGAGATAGAAATTGTTTTTCTTCGATGACAGTAATTTATCACCAACTTTAATTTCTCCTCCGTCTAAGTCTTCAAAGCCAGCGATCATTCTTAGGGTTGTTGTTTTTCCACAACCCGATGGCCCTAGCATAGAGAAACATTCGCCTTTTTCGATAGAAAGGTTAAGATCTTCAATGGCAATAACATCACCAAATTTTTTCATGACATGATTTAATTGAATATAGCTCATCTTTTACTCCTAACCTTCTATTTTTGAGTTTTCTTTTCAGCATAACGTTTAATAACGGTTTGACCTAACACAATGATTATTAGGGCGATACCTGCTAATGCCGCAGAATAAACGGTTTCACCGTCTTCATTTAGGGTATAAATTGCTACCCCGATGGTTCGTGTAGAAGGACCATATAACATAACAGAAACGGTCAATTCGCGTAGAGCCGGAAGGAAAATTAGGAAGAAGGCGGCAATCATCCCCGGTCTTACGAGTGGGATAACAATATCTTTTAAAGATTGCCACATACTTGCTCCACATGCTCGAGAAGCTTCAACTAATGAATCATGTACTTGCTCAAGTGCAGCAGAGTTAGCTTTGAGTGAGAAAGCCATATAACGTGCAATGTAAGCAATTAAAATAATCCAAACTGTATTGTAGAGATTGATACCAAATTTACCACTCCATGCAAGGATCACCCCAAGAGCAATTACAGAGCCAGGTACGGAGAATGGCAACATCCCTAAGAACTCAAGAATGCCTTTTCCGCGAACACGCATTTTAACGATAACATAAGAAATCATTACCCCTGCAAACATGGTAATCAATGCTGCTGCGAGACCGAGGGTTACACTATTGCGAATTGCATCTTTTGTTAACTGCCATTCAAATAAGATGAATTTATAGTTATCTAATGTGAGATTTTCCCATGTAATTGGTAATCCATAGGTTTTTAATCCGCCAACAAGGAAAATCGTGACTGTAGGTAATACGATTGTAAAGGCGATGTAGAGTAAGCAAATAACAAGCAACGGTTTTCTTAAACCACGAAGTTTTACTTCGATAGGTCTAAAGCTTTTACCTGCAATAATTTGGAATCGACCTTTATTTAAGATTTTGTTTTGTAACCAAATAATTAGTGCCGCAGTGAATACTAAAACAGTTGCAAGCACAGTACCGGTACGAATGGCTTCAAAACTACCCGCACTTTGGTGAATACGTTCATAAATGAGGGTTGGAATGTTGAAAATACCATTTTCTACGCCTAGTACGGCAACAGTACCAAAGTGAGCCATAGAATAGAGCATAATGAGTAATGCACCAGAAAGAATACTTGGCATAACGAGTGGAATGGTAATTTTACGTGTAATGGTAAAGAGGCTTGCGCCAGAGATTCTAGCTGATTCTTCTAATGTAGGATCCATGCGCTCCAATGCACCACAGACTTGGATAAAGACGAATGGGAAAAGATACATCGTTTCTACGGCCATAATACCGGCATAGCTATAGATATTAAAAATAGGCCCATCAAATCCTAAATCCATGAAGAATTGGTTAATGTAGCCAGAACGTGGTGAAAGTAACATTTTCCAAGCTAATGCCCCAATGAAAGAAGGAAGCATAAAAGGTACAAGGAACATCACTTTCATAAAACCTTTATAAGGTAGATCTGTTCGAGTCACTAACCAAGCAAAAAATGTACCAATAATCGTACTCATCACAGTTACGCCAGATGCGATAAAAAGTGAATTGAGTAATGCTTCATAGGTTTCTTCTTGCTTAAGAATATTCACCACATCAGTGATATTAAATTGCCCGTCAACCCAAAATGAATTGAGGAAAATAAGTAAAACAGGAACCGCAACAACGATCACTAAGATACCGATAGATAAGGCTAGAATAACGTTAGCAATATTGAATGGATGATTATTTTGAATAGTTGTAGCCATAATAAACCCCTCTAGATTTCTTTAGCAGAATCAAACCAAAGCAAATCATGAAAACTGATAAAGCAATTTTCACCTTCATTGAACATTAAATTATTACGTAATGCTTTATTAGTTGGGATTTCTGTTCGTAGTGTTACACCATCAATCTCTACCATATAATCCATTACCGCGCCAAGAAAGCTGGCTCTTGATATTTTTCCTAGTAAACCCTCATTGTTTTTGCTTAGTATGATATCGGAAGGTCGACATCCTAATTTCCCTGAGTTAGGCGGCAAGTTTTTCCAATTTAAAATTTGATTGCCTTCTCCAATGTAATGATGATTATTTTGGTATCTCACAGGAATGAAATTTGCGAGCCCCATAAATTTAAACACCATCTCATTTTCTGAACGCTCATAAATGTCCCATGGTGTGCCAATTTGTTGGATATCACCATGCTCATTCATAATGGCCAAACGATCTGATATTGCTAAGGCAATTTCTTGGTCATGTGTTACGTACAGAATAGTAATACCGAGTTTTTTCTGTAATTCTTTAATTTCAAAACGCATTTCTTCTCGAAGATTGGCATCTAGGTTATTGAGAGGTTCGTCTAAGAGCATTAAAGATGGTTTAGCAACTAATGCCCTTGCGAGAGCAACACGTTGTTGTTGCCCTCCTGATAATTGAGAAGGTAAACGTTCTTCTAAGCCAGTTAAATTGACTAATTCGACAACTTCCATCACTTGTTTATGGAGAGCTTGTTTTTCAATATTTTTTAATTTAAGAGGATAGGCGATATTGTCAAAGACAGTCATATGTGGCCAAACAGCATAATCTTGGAAGACCACACCTAGACCACGTTGATCTGGTGGAACATCCGTGTTTGTAGCGGGATCGGCAACAACCACATCGTCAATTAAAATACGGCCACTATCAGGCACATCAAATCCTGCAAGCAGGCGTAATAAGACAGTTTTTCCACAGCCGGATGGGCCAAGAAGTGTAAAACATTCTCCATCTTGTACAACTAAGGACAGATTTTTTAACACTTCATTTGAACCGAATTTTTTGGATACATTTTCAAATGTAATTGTTGCCATAATCACTACTCCTTACTGATTAACGACCTTGAAGAATTTGAGTGAAATGTTTAATTGTTTCTTCTTTTTCTGACATTAATTTTTCATAGTCAATAGGAATTGCTCTTGATACCGCATCCTCTAGAGATGGCATACCAAATTTAGCATCAAGTTCAATACCTTTTCTAACTGGTAATGTTCCTTCATTTGCAATGATTTTTTGTCCATCTTCAGAAAGTAAGAAGTCAATAAATTTTTGTGAAGCAGCAAGGTGTTCAGTACCTTTTAAGATCGCTGCAGGGCTAGGGATGACAAGCGTTTCTTTTGGATAAACCAATTTTAATTGCGCGCCTTTTTTGATTTTATCGTTGGTAATATAGTCAACAGCGAGGGAGGCTAATAAATCACCAGATGCGGTATCGTCGATAACTTGTCCTGCGCCTTTACCCACTTTTGCTTTATTGGATTTTAATTTTTCAAAGAATTCCCAACCAAATTTATCTTTTAATAAAGAAACACTCATATATGACGTACCCGATAATGCAGGGTTTGCAATACCAAACGCACCTTTATATTCAGGTTTTAAGATATCAGCCCATTCAGCAGGCGGGTTATCTTTAACGAAACGCGTATTGTAGGCGATTGCTAGTGTGCCGAGGCGGATTGGAGTAAAAGAACCATCGAAATTAGGGATAGGATTAACGATATTGTTTGTTTCAGGGGAAACATAAGCTTCGAGCATGCCGTTCTTTTTCATTTGGAAGAAGTCAGGTACTTCACTTGTCCAAATTACATCAGCCATAATTTTCCCGGATTCTTTTTCCGTTGCAATTTTAGCCATCAATTTTCCGGCACCAGCAGACTGATAATCCATTTCAACATCTGGATATTTTTCAGTAAACTTAGCTTTTAATGCTCCAATTAATGATTCCTTCATTGATGTGTACACAATTAATTTTTCTTGTGCTGCAGCAATATTACTAAGTGACATACCTAGTCCAATAGCAATCAATGTTAAAGACATTTTTTTATTCATAATGAAACCTCACTGAGATAGGGATAAAATCAGTAAATGAGATCAAACTACGATCGACATTTATACCAAAACATCTAACCTACAAAATACGCTTAAATATTTGAATATAAAAGTCTAAATTTAAATAATTTTCAGATTTGTGATAGAGATCACTTAATAATGTCTAAATCCATCTTCCCAAATGCAATTCCACAATATCAACTAAATGTCGAAGAAATGTAGTGTCTTGGTCGTTGTGGAAACGGTCAGTGTCTCGAGATTTGAAGAGTAAAAGTGCGGTTGGTTTTTGGGGTGTTCCACCTAAACGGCAAATCGCCACAGAGCCGATAGGGAGTTCTTCAGGAAGGAACATGAGGGCTTTTTCTTTATTGGAGAGATCGCCTAAATAGAATTGGCGTAAACCCATACGCTCTAGTCGAATGAGTTCAAAAGCTTTTCGGTCTAGCCAATATTGTTCAGGAATGCTGTCCTTTTTTTGCCAGCTGTCAGTGAAAAGTAAGATTTTGGCACCTTCTAGCTCATAACCTTTTGCCCAGTCATCTAACTTTTCATCGATGACGATAAAGTCTTCTGTTTGAAATAGTTTTTTCTGCAAAGGCAAAAGAGCAAAGAAGATATCTGCTTCTTGATGAGCAAGTTGATGAAATTTTTCGAGGAGTTGAGTAAGCGTTTTGATTTGTTTTCGTTGCTGAGCAAGTTGTGCTTCGACTAACGAAATTGTCCCTTCTTCATGGCTATGTGGAATGGTAAGCTGTTGAAGTAATTCCGGGCGATGAGTAAAAAAATCAGGGTGATTTTTTAGGTAGTCAGCAATATCTTGTTCAGTCATCAAAAACTCCTTAAAAAATAACCGCACTTGGTTGTACCAACGTGCGGTTTATTTTTATGCTGTTTTAGGCCGCAAATGGATCGCGTAAAATCATTGTTTGAACACGATCTGGACCCGTTGAAAGGATAGCTACCGGCACACCAGTTACTTCTTCGATACGTTTGATGTAATCACGGCAAGTTTGCGGTAATTTATTTACATCAGTCACACCGAAGGTGTTTTCTTTCCAACCAGGTAAGGTTTCGTAAATTGGCTCTACGCCTTCCCAATCTTTTGCTGCTAATGGCGCATATTCAACGATTTCACCATTTGGCATTTTGTAAGCGGTACAGATTTTCACTTCATCAAAGCCATCTAATACGTCTAATTTGGTCATGCAGAAACCAGAAATTGAGTTAAGTTGAATCGCACGGCGAATCGCTACAGCATCGAACCAACCACAACGACGTGGACGACCAGTTACTGCACCAAATTCGTTACCTTTACGGGCAATTTCAGCACCAGTTTCATCGAATAATTCTGTGGTGAATGGACCGCCACCAACACGTGTACAGTAAGCTTTGATGATACCTAACACATAATCAAGGTTACGAGGACCGAAACCAGAACCTGTCGCTACGCCGCCTGCTGTGGTGTTCGAACTGGTTACATACGGATAGGTGCCGTGGTCGATATCAAGCATGGTGCCTTGTGCACCTTCGAATAGGATGTTGTCGCCATTTTTACGAGCAGTATCTAAAATAGTTGTGATATCTGCTACCATGCCAGTAATAATATCAGCTACCGCGAACACATCGTCTAATGTTTTTTGATAATCAACAGGTTCTACTTTGTAGTAGTTCACCAATTGGAAATTATAGTATTCAAGGATATTTTTTAATTTTTCAGCAAAGGCTTCGCGATTGAATAAATCGCCCACACGTAAACCACGACGAGCTACTTTATCTTCATAAGCTGGGCCGATACCACGACCGGTTGTACCAATGGCTTTTTTACCTAATGCGGCTTCACGCGCGTGATCCATGGCAACGTGATAAGGTAGGATTAATGGACAAGCTTCTGAAATTAATAAACGTTCACGTACTTTTACGCCACGGCTTTCTAATTCGCCCATTTCTTGCATTAATGCGGCAGGAGAAAGCACTACGCCGTTACCGATTAAACAGGTCACGTTATCACGTAAAATACCTGATGGAATTAAGCGTAATACGGTTTTTTCACCATTAATAATTAAAGTGTGACCTGCGTTGTGACCACCTTGGTAACGCACCACATATTTAACGCGATCTGTTAATAAATCAACGATCTTGCCTTTCCCTTCATCGCCCCACTGAGCGCCAAGAACAACAACACTTTTTCCCATAATTTCCGCCTTAAGTTTGCGTAAGTTTATAAATCAGACAAACGATTACTTTACTCTTTTTTGGTCGTAATCTCAAATTTTAAACGTAAAAAAGTGCGGTTATTTTTAACCGCACTTTCAGTAAATTTTTTATTCAAACAATGATTTGTGTAATGAACGAACCACGTCATCTGCTTTGTCACTCATCGCGAGCATACAAATGTTATTGGTGCTTGCGCCATAGCTAATCATGCGAATGTTATAGCCTTCAAGAGTGTCAAAAATACGTTTTGCCACACCTGAAGCGAGGTGTAAATCATTTCCAATTAATGCGACAAGCGATAAGCCAGTATCCACTTTCACGGTACAATATTGGCTTAATTCTTCTAGTAATTCCGGAGAAAGTAATTCTACACCAGATGACGCTGAGCCAGTTTTATCTAAGGTTAATGCAATGCTTACCTCAGAGGTTGTGATCGTATCCACTGAAATTTTATATTTCGCTAAGATAGTGAATACATTCGCCAGGAAGCCCTGTGCATGTAGCATACTGAGACTTGAAAGCGTTAGTAGGGTTTGATCGCGACGTAATGCAATTGCACGGAATGTTGGGCGAGGTTGCGGATCACGTGTTACCCAAGTACCGCCAGCTTCTGGTGCTTTACTTGAACCTACATAAACAGGGATATTACTGCGCACAGCAGGAAGCAATGTCGCAGGGTGTAATACTTTCGCCCCAAAGGTTGCCATTTCAGCTGCTTCAGCAAAGCTCATGGTATCAATACGTTGTGCATTTGGTACGATACGTGGATCGGTCGTATAAATACCCGCCACATCCGTCCAAATTAAGACATCTTTTGCGTTTAATACTTCTGCTAAAAGTGCCGCAGAGTAGTCGCTACCACCACGGCCTAAAGTAGTCGTTTTACCGCCTGGTTCACGACCGATAAAGCCTTGAGTGATGACTAATTCACCGCGGTCGATTAATGGTTTCAATAAATTATCGCAGTTCGCTTGAGTTTGTGCATCATCTGGTGCCGCTTTACCAAAGTTATCATTAGTTGCCACTAAAGTACGTACATCAACCCAAGTCGCAGAAGCTTTTAATTCTCTTAATACTTCAATGAAAATTTGCGTTGACATCATTTCACCGTGGCTAATGAGCTCATCAGTTAAAGCGAGTGATGTTGCAAGACTAGCCGCTTCAGAAAGTGCGGTAATATTTTCTAAGTATTTTTCAATGATAGGGCGAACACGGCTGTCGTCTTTTAATTCATTTAAAATGTTTTCTTGAATTTGGCGGACTTCACCAATTAATTTTGCGCGCTCTTCAGCTTCGACACCATTGGCTAAGGCAACTAATAAGTTTGTTACACCAGCAGATGCTGAAAGCACGACAACGCGAGTATTAGGATCTGCAATGACAATTTTGGCACAAGCTTGCATAGCGGAATAGTTCGCGACGGATGTACCACCAAATTTTGCTACCGATAAATGAGACATAAGATAATCCTCTAAAATGAAAAAAGTAAGATGTTGTATTTTATGATGGCTATTAGAAATAGCGATTTAAATAAAAATTGTCAAATAAATATGATAAAAAATCGTATAAAAATCTTTTTATTTAGATCTTTTTTGATTAAACAGGGTAAAAATTAAAGAATCATTAACTATTCAGCAGGCATTGGCAGTGGTTCTGGCGTGCCAAGAAAATAAGGTTTTACCCCGATAATTAAGTCTAATACGGCTTTCACGCGAGCAAACATTTCGCGGACACGCGTCCCAAAATAAACTTCAGGCTGTTTTGCGGTGAAACAAATGGCATCAATATCGTAATGTTTAGCAATAAGCAGAGCACGTTCACAATGGAATTTTTGACTGATGATCGTAAAAGAGGGAACTTGGAAAACTTTATTTGCTCTCACAACAGAGTCTAAGGTGCGGAATCCTGCAAAATCTTTAAACATGACGCTTTCAGACACGCCCATTTTACGTAGGTCTAAAAACATGGTGCGAGGCTCGTTATATTGAAGCGTGCGGTTATCGCCACTTAGCAATAAATAATCAACTTTATTTTGATCGATTAAGTATTTTGATGCTTCTAAACGGTAGTCGTAATATTTGTTGGTTTTGCCTTTGGCAACATATTTAGATGTACCAAGTACTAGTGCATAGTGGCGATGAGGGAGCGTTTCAACGTCTTCATAAACGCGATCCTGTACATAGAAACTAATAGCACGATCAATGGTGAAGCAACCAATCAAGACGAGTAAACCTAACCCCAAAGCGTAGCCGAGGAGTTTTTTCAGCGGAAGGCGAGAGAGCCATGAAAGTGCGGTCATTTTTAACCGCATTTTGGATAGTTGCATATGGCTAACATACTGAAAAATCAAAATAATTTCAAGTGTAATTTGTTTACCAAATTGATAAGGAAATATTTGGACGTCTAAACGTCTAAAACTTCTTGACAAAAAACATGAGCTGTTGATAATTGTTAAATCATCAACGTAAAAGGTTATCATTTTAATGGCTGTGCAAAATGTCGTGCTTTTTCAAGACAATCCCCTCCAATTAACATTGGGTGGGCAGCTTTCGCCTATCAATGTCGCGTATCAAACTTACGGGACTTTAAATGCAGATAAAAGCAATGCTGTATTGATTTGTCATGCCTTAACGGGAGATGCAGAACCTTATTTTGATGAACCGAATAAAGATGGTTGGTGGCAAAATTTTATGGGGGATGGCCTCGCATTTGACACATCTAAATATTTTTTCATTTGTTCAAATGTATTAGGAGGTTGTAAAGGAACAACGGGACCAAGCTCAATTAATCCCACTACGGGAAAACCTTATGGTAGTCAGTTCCCCAATATTATTGTTCAAGATATTATCAAAGTACAAAAAGCGTTACTTGACTATCTCGGTATAACACATCTAAAAGCGATAGTGGGCGGCTCTTTTGGCGGTATGCAAGCTACACAATGGGCAATTGATTATCCGGATTTTATGGATAATATTGTGAATCTTTGCTCTTCAATTTTCTTCAGTGCGGAAGCTATTGGGTTTAATCATGTGATGCGTCAGGCTGTCATTAATGATCCGAATTTTAATAATGGTGATTATTATGAAGGGACACCGCCTAATCAAGGTCTTTCTATTGCTCGTATGTTGGGAATGTTGACCTATCGGACCGATGTACAGTTAGCCAAGGCATTTGGGCGAGCGACTAAATCTGAAGGACAATTTTGGGGTGATCACTTTCAAGTGGAATCCTATTTGAGTTATCAAGGTAGAAAATTCTTAGAGCGTTTTGATGCTAACACCTATTTGCATTTATTGCGTGCTCTCGATCTGTATGATCCTAGCGTAGGGTATACGGATGTCAAAGAAGCGTTATCTCGAATTAAAGCCTGCTATACATTGGTTTCAGTGACAACAGATCAACTATTTAAATCCATTGATTTGCATAAAAGTAAACAGCTTTTAGAGCAAGCTGGCGTGGATTTAAGATTCTACGAATTCCCATCGGATTATGGTCACGATGCGTTTTTAGTGGACTATACAGCGTTTGAAAATAAAATCCGAAGTGGATTAGAAGGCGAGTTTGAATAACATGAATAGAAAAGGCGGAAATCTCCGCCTTTTTTGATCTTTATAGATGGCTCACAAAACGTGATAAATCTTTTGGTTTACAGTCTCTTTCTAATTTTTCAGCTGCGGTACCAATTTGTAATAAGGCAACGATCTTATCATTTTTGTCACAACCAAATGCTTCACGTAATTCACGTCCCTCAACGAGAGGACCAGTTGCCCAAAAACTTTCAAAACCCAATGCATTGCCTGCAAGTTGAATCGCATAAGTTGCTGCACCTGCAGTAAGCATTTGTTCCCAACCTGGTACTTTTTTAACTTCATGATTAATTTTAGCTATCACTGCAATGACCATTGGCGCACGGCGTGCAAAGTTTTCTGCTTTTTTTAATCGTTCTTCACCTAAATCAAATTCAGTCACCGCCGCTTTGAGTAAGCTTTCCAATTCACTTAAACCTGTGCCTTGGATTACCACGAAATGATAAGGTTCAAGTTTACCATGATCAGGGGCATGTAAAGCCGCTTGAAACATCTGTTCTAATTGCACTTGGCTAGGGGCTGGTGCCATTAATTTTTTATTCGATTTGCGTTGTGTTAAAAGGGTTAATGCATCCATAGTATTTTCCTTCTTCTAGTTAAGTGCGGTTGATTATAGCATAGTTTTTCATAGGACTTTATGATAGGCTACGCACAATTTTTATTTCTGTTTTAAAGGTTTAATTTCGCATGAATGTCATCTTAAGCGTATTGAAATTTTGTTGTAAAGCGCTCAATTTTATCCGAAATCTTGTGATGAATTTTGTGTTCTTACTGTTTGTTTTAGCGTTGATTGTGCTTGTCAGTCTTTTTAGTGATGGTAAGAAAAGCCAAGTTTTATCAGGCGATCAAGGCGCATTATATTTAAATTTAACAGGCTATCTTGCAGATAACACGGAAGATATGCTGAGTTGGCAAGAGGAATTTCAACGTTTAAATAATGAAAAGGTCTCTTATAAATATTCCACTTTTGATGTGGTACAAAGTATTTTATCTGCAAAAGATGATGAACGCATTCGTGGTTTAGTACTGAATTTAAATGACTTTGAAGGGGGCGATCTTCCCTCATTAGAATATGTAGGAAAAGCGATTCAAAGTTTCAAAGAGTCAGAAAAGCCAGTTATTGCTTATGCTGATAATTACACGCAGGCACAATATTTCCTTGCGAGTTTTGCGGATGACATTTATCTCAATCCGATTGGGCAAGTCGGTATTCAAGGTTTGCGTCAGGAAAACCTTTACTTTAAATCCATGCTCGAAAAACTTGAAATCACACCTCATATTTTCCGTGTAGGGACTTATAAGTCCGCGGTAGAACCATTCTTGCGTGATGATATGTCGCCAGAAGCAAAAGCGAATATGCAAAAATGGCTTGGCGGCATGTGGCAAAACTATATGCAAACACTAATGGTTAATCGTCATATTACCGCCAATGATGTATTACCCAATGCACAAAAATACATTAGTGATTTAAAAGCGTTAAAAGGTGATGAAACGGCTTATGTGAAAAAACGTCAGTTAGTGACACAGTTTGCGACAAGATTGGATTTAGATAAAAAATTGACCGCACTTTTTGGTCAAGGTGAAGAGGGCAAAGCCAAATTAGTCGATTTTGAAGATTATTTATCTGATTTAGGTGATCGTTTCTCTGTGGATCCAAATGAAAAAAATATTGTTGCGGTAGTGAATGTCGAAGGGACAATTATTGATGGTGAAAGCGATGAAGAATCAGCTGGCGGTGATACCATCGCGAAGTTATTGAGACAAGCCTACAATAACGAGAAAGTGAAGGCGGTTGTTCTCCGTGTTAATTCTCCGGGCGGTAGCGCTTTTGCATCAGAAATTATTCGTCAGGAAACTGAAAATCTTCAAAAAGCAGGTAAGCCTGTTGTGGTATCTATGGGCGGTATGGCTGCATCTGGTGGTTATTGGATTTCATCTACTGCAGATTATATTGTGGCAGATAAAAATACGATTACGGGTTCCATTGGGATCTTTGCATTATTCCCAACCTTTGAAAACACGATTAAAAAAATGGGAATGAGTAGCGATGGGGTAGCGACAACAGATCTCGCGGAAACATCAGCTTTAAGCCCTCTAAATAAAAATACTCAAGATATCTATCAACTTGGTATTGAAAATGGTTATGACCGCTTCTTAGATGTCGTAAGCCGTGGTCGTCAGTTATCAAAAGATAAAGTAGATAAAATTGCTCAAGGCCAAGTTTGGTTAGGGCAAGATGCACATAAAAATGGTTTGGTGGATGAATTAGGTGATATAGATGTAGCCATTGAGAAAGCTGGTGCCCTAGTAAACCAAAATCCGGATAAATATATGGATAGCTTTAGTGTGCAATGGTTAGTTGATGAAGATGATAGCTTCTTAGCAAAATTAGATCGCAAGCTTAAGCAAAAAGGGCAAGTATTATTGACAAATTGGTTGGGATTGCCACAGGAAGTACATCAAGTGAAAAAACAACTGAATGTGTTAACCAAATTTAATGATCCAAAAGGGCAGTATTTGTATTGTTTAAATTGTGGTTCGGTTAAGTAAAACAGTAAAACAGTAAAATATAAAAAGGGCGGAATATAATTTCCGCCCTTATTTTTTTACCCAAATAGCTTATTTTTCATTTTTGATATTAGAGAAAATATTCGCCAAAATTGGACCCGATACATTGTGCCAGAAACTAAATAAAGCACTTGGTACTGCGGCAATTGGGTTGAAATGAGCGGCTGCCAGTGCAGCACCTAAACCGGAGTTTTGCATACCCACTTCAATTGCTACTGCTTTACTATCCGCCGTATTAAGTTTAAATAATTTTGCCGCAAAGTAGCCAATTAAATAGCCTAAGCAGTTATGTAAAACCACCACGCTGAAAATTAATAGGCCAGATTCTACAATCTTATCTTTACTTACTGCTACGACGGCTGCAAGGATTAATACAATAGAAATAACAGAGACTAATGGCATAGTTTGGCTTGCTTGTTCCACTTGTTTTTTGAAGAGTGCACGAACAACTAAACCTAAGAAAATTGGGAACAACACCATTTTTAATACAGACATAAACATTGCACCTGCATCAATATCTAACCATTGGCTTGCTAATACATAGAAAATAGCAGGGGTTAATACTGGTGAAAGTAAGGTTGAGATTGTGGTACAAGCAACAGAAAGCGCGGTATTACCTTTCGCTAAATAAGTCATTACGTTTGATGACGTACCACCTGGGCAAGAACCCACAAGAATTACACCAACCGCTAAATCAGCTGGCAAATCAAAGGCTTTTGCTAATCCAAATGCAATAGCAGGCATGATAATGAATTGACCCGCTACACCAATGAATACAGATTTCGGGTGTTTAGCCACTTCACTGAAATCAGCGAAAGTTAAGGTAATCCCCATGCCAAACATCACCAAACCTAAAAGGTAAGGAATGTAGGGTGCAAAAATTTTGAATTGCTCTGGGAAGAGAAAGGCGAGAAGAGCAAAAACAATCGCCCATAGTGCGAAAGTTTTGCTCACAAAGTTAGTGAGTTTTAATAACGCTTGCATAGTTGCTTTCCTATTTTGTTAAAAAGAATGAAAAGAGCGGTCAATTTTAAAGACGTTTTTTTGAGATGTCTATGCCTAACTTATTTTAAAGAGAATTAGGAAGTCGTTGTTTGCCAAGCATTTTCATCAAGTAATTGACCAAAATGGCTTTCTACAAGCAGGCGAGTAATATTATTTTGAGGATTAGAAAAGATCTCTCTTGGTGTACCAGATTCGATAATTTCACCATCATCCATCACCAAAACTTGATCGGCAATATGTTTGATAATGCCTAAATTTTGTCCAACATAAATATAGGAAATCCCTAAATGTTCTTGTAAATCTAAAATCAGATTAAGCAATTGAATACGCACAGAGGCATCTAATGTACTCAATGCATCATCAATAATAATGATCTCGGGTTGAAGAATTAGAGCGCGAGCTAAGGCGATCCGCTGTTTTTGACTGACCGAAAGATGTTTAATTTTCAGATTCGTGTAATCAGGATAAAGCCCCACCAGAGATAGTGTTTCAAAGATCTTTTCATTGCGAGTCTCTTCATCCCAATCGGTAATTAATCGTAGTGGTGCATCTAAGGCTTGTCCAATATTTAAACGCGGGTTAAACGCTGAATTCGCATCTTGGAAAACCATTCGAATATGCTGTGCACGATAGTGAAAATCTTCAAATTGTAATGGTAAACCATTAAATAAGATTTTCCCTGATGTAGGAGAGGTAATTCCTGCAATCATTTTCACTAATGTTGATTTACCCGAACCATTTTTACCGATAATCGCAAGCGTTTCTTTACGGTTAAGCGTAAAGCTGACGTCTTTTACCGCATAAAACTGCTCGAAACCAAAAAGTTTTGCAGGGTCATCAAAGGTTTTACTGAGATTTTCCACTTGTAATAATGGCATTATTCGTTTCCTTTTGATTCGGTATTGAGCGTAAGTGGTGAAGTTGCAATTTTATCTTTAAACTGCCGTTCTCGAAGATTAATCGGATGATGGCAGGAAAACTCATGCTGTTTAATGCGATATCGGCTTGGTTTTTGAATACATTCACGCTGAGCAAAAGGGCAGCGTGGCCCTAAACGGCAACCAATCGGCATTTGTTCCAAAATCGGCACCGTGCCTTCTAATGTGCCTAATTTGCTTTTAAAACCTAAAGGGCGACTAAAATCGGGAACAGAGTAAAGCAATGCTTGTGTATAAGGATGATGAGGCATTTCTAATATTTGGTCGGTCGGCCCAGACTCTGTATTTTGCCCACAATAAAGAACGGAAATGCTATCACACCATTCACTGATACTTTTAAGATCGTTACTGGCTAATAAAATTGTTGTACCTTGGTTTTGGTTCATACTTGAAAGCAAACGGAAAATTTGCAATGCCGTAATGGATTCCAAAGAATTAGTGGGTTCATCTGCAATTAAGAGACGAGGTTGATTTGCTACAGCTACGGCAATCATCACTTTTTGACCTTCACCTTCAGTGAGTTCATTTGGATAACTCGCCATAATATCTTGGTGGTCTTTAATCCCTACACGGTGCAGTAATTCAATCGCACGACGTTTTTTCCAACCAAACCATTGCCACCAACGACCTTTAAAGGTCCAGTTTGGAATACTTTGAATAAGCTGTTTACCAATTTTTCGACTTGGATCAAGACAACTTAATGGGTTTTGAAAGATCATTGAAATTTCTTTTCCAACGATTTTTCGACGTTGATTCGGTGTCAGTTTAAGCAATTCAATATCATTAAAACGAAAACGGTCAGCGGTGACAATCCAGTTGTCTTTAATGGAATTACTGATTACTTTAGCGATTAAACTTTTACCTGAACCTGATTCACCGACGAGTCCTAGAATTTCCCCTTCATTAAGCGAAAGATTGACGCCGTCCACAATTTTCATGCGACCGTTTGGTGTTTGAATTTCAATATTAAGATTGCGAATATCTAACAGCGCCATGGGTTACTCGTAATATTTATTGATTGCTTTACACAATCCGTTAGTAAAAATAATGCTTAATAAAATGGTGAAAATAATAGCAAAGCCCGGTAATAAAACTGTCCAAGGGGCAAGATAAATCAGCTCTAACGAATCTTTAATCATTGCGCCCCATTCTGGCATTGGACGTTGTGCACCTAGAGAAATAAAGCTGAGTGCTGTAATATCTAAAATAGCAACTACAAAAGCGCGAGAAATTTCTTGCGTATAGACGACACTAATATTCGGTAAGATTGTCGTTTTTAATAATTCCCAGTTTGAAATACCATCTAATTTCAGTAAGAGAACGTAATCTTTCTTTAGTTCTTGCTGAATCGCTTGATAAATCGCATGGACAAAATACGGCAAAATAGCCAACATAGTGGCAAACATGGCGTTTATTAAGCTTGGTTCCATTAATGTAGAAATGATAATGGCAATCAGCAAAATAGGGATAGATAAAAACGCATCAAAAAAATGACCTAAAAAACGAGATTTAATCCCTTCTGACATACCGGCAAGAATACCTAATGCGCCACCAATAATTGCCACAGCAATGACCACTAAAAGAGAGGAACCGAGAGTATATTGTGTTCCCATAATTAATCGACTGAGTACATCACGGCCAAGATCATCTGTACCAAAGAAAAAAGCAATACGACCTTTTTCTACCCAAGATGGCGGCATGAGTTCTTCTCCGACAAACTCCATGCTTTCGCTATAAGGCATAATGAGTTTAGGAAAAAGTGCGGTCAAAATCAGAAGACAAAATAAATAGAAACAGAATAATGCCACGCGATTTTGACGGAAAAGCAACCAAATCTGAAAGAAGGAGGTGCTTTCGCGAAATTCATCAGGTTCTCTATCTTGCATACCAGCCCTTCTTATTCAATGGATCTAACACAAACATGAGCAACTTGGCGAACGTGTCAATAATAATGATACAAATACCAATTACAACTACACCGGCAGAAATACTGTTGTAATCTTGTTGGGTTACGGCATCAATCAACCAACGTCCAATTCCTGGCCAGCCTAATACTGTCTCAACCAACATACATTGCGTTAATACTAAGGTAAATACACGCGTAAGTTGTGGAATTAATAATGGAAAAGTATTGCGGAAAACATAACGTCTTAAAATTGTCCATTTTGACCAGCCACGTGTCGCTGCCGCTTTAGCATATTCTTGTTGAAGTAAATAATCTGCCCGTTGCTGAATGATGCGGATAAATTCCATGGTCGGCAGAATACAAAGCACTAATGTAGGCAAGGCTAGATGTTGTAAAACATTTTGTACGATTTTAGTTCGGTAAGGCACATCCACAAACCACACATCAATAATAGGGAAACCCGTGATAGGTTTGATTTCATAGAGTAAATTATATTGCCCAATGGCTGCGATCTCCCAGCTTTGAATCGCTGCTACATAAAGCAAAATTGGTGCAAACCAGAAAATCGGAATAGACAAACCAACATTGGATATACTCTGCAATGTACGTGAAAAAACACGTTGATTATAGACCGCACTTAATACGCCGAGAGGAATACCTAAGATACAAGCCAATAAAAGTGCGGTAAAACAGAGTTCTAATGTAGGTGGTAATACCGTAAAAATTAAATCTTTTAAGGATTCTCCACCGTTATAGGTAATCCCTAAATCGCCCTGTAACAATGATGTAAGGTAATGATAATAAGCACTATAAATGTTATTTGTGACAAGATCTGCATTGAGTGGATCTCGCATTAAAATCACAAAACTTAATACGGACAGAATCAATAATAAAATGGTTACCCAAATCACATGACGGATCGCTGAAACGAGCATTATTTATTCTCCTTATTTTTCATGAAATACAAGGTAGAAAAATTGATGCTACCAAATGGGGTCATCTCAATTCCTTTAACATTGCCGCGAGCGACCAAAAGTCGTTTGACGTTTGCAATTGGCACAATAGGCAATTCGTTTAAAATGAGGTCTTGTGCATTGTTATATGCTTTAGAGCGCTCATATAAATGATTGGTCGCCAGCGCACGATTCATCATCTTATCGAATTCAGGATTACACCAATTTGATAAATTCGTGATTTCATTTTGCGTATCACAACTTAAAATCGGACGCATAAAACCGTCAGGATCAAGGTTTCCAGCAAGCCAACCCGTTAAGATTAAATCGTAATCTTCTGTGCCTTTGCGTAATTGTTCGATTAAATATGTACGTGTGACTGACCGCACTTTAACATCCACTCCCGCTTTGGCTAAATCCCATTTAATGAACTCCGCCATTTTAATTGGGGCTGGGTTATACACTTGCTCTTCATTCATCACCCACATATTTAACGTGAGTTTTTTATCGCGTAATGTTTTCTCTGCTTCAGCTGGCTGGTAATCATAAGGAAAATCAGGCGTATTAATTGCAGAAGCCCAAGAAATCTCAGGAATAATGTTATTCGCCACTGTTGCTGTGTTGTGGTAAATATTTCGTACAATTCTAAAACGGTTCAAGCTTTGCGAAATAGCTTGGCGAATGGTTTTATCCTGCATTAATGGTTTTTGGAAATTAAAAGCCAAATAGGCCAAGTTCATTCCATCCGTAGATTGCAGATAATAACGGTCGTCCTTTTCACTTAACAAGCCGAGCTGACTGACTTCAGGATAAGAGGCGATTTGACATTCATTATTAAAGAATTTAATTAAACGTCCCGTGCGATCCGCAGAAAGATCCACAATGATATTTTTAATTTTGGCTTCTTTTTTCCAATAATCCTCATTGCGAACCAAGCGAACATATTGGTTATACACGTAATCTTTTACTTGATAAGGTCCCGTGCCAACAGGGTGCGTATCCAATTGGGTGAGATTATCATCCGCACTTAATTGATACGCATATTCTTGCGAGAAAATAATAGAGTATTGGCTAGCAAGATGCGACAGAATTGAGGCATCGGGTTCAAACAGGTCAATTTTGACCTGATAAGGATTGGTTGCCGTGATGCTTTTAATTTTTTGGTTTAATTTAATACTTTCAAAATACGGAAAGTGTACCTTCTTGGCCTGTTCGTGAAAGATTTTATATTGCGGATTTTTGTAGGTAACTACATCATCTGAGAGTGTTGGCAAGTAAGTATCATGACCTAAAACGCGATTAATCGAAAAGACCACATCTTCTGCATTAAAGTCACGCGTAGGCGTAAACCAAGGAGTGTGATGGAATTTCACCCCTTTACGAAGATTAATGAGGATTTGTTTACCATCAGATGAAAGAGAATAGGATTGTGCTAACACCGGAACAAGCGCTGCACTATGATCTTTAATATCAAACAATTTGTTATAAATTTGTTCCGTCACCACATTCATACTGGTGCCAGCGTCAGCAGTTTGCGGGTTAAAGGAAAAACCCGATGCATTCGTGCAGTATGTTAAGCCGTTTTCTGTCAACATTTTGGGTATGCTTGGCGCGGCTTGTGCCAGATTAATTTGGCTCAACCCACACAATAAAAAACAAAAAGTGACATTTCGACGTAACATAGCTTTATTATTAAAGACCGTTTTGTGATAAATTGAGTGAATTGTAAAATATCTTGGCAAAAATGGCTAGTTATTGGATTTTTAGGATATGTTTAAATCAATTAATCGGGAAATTAATCAAATAATCAATCGTGGATTTGACCGCACTTTACGTTTAGCTGTGACAGGGCTAAGTCGAAGCGGTAAAACAGCCTTTATTACAAGCTTGATTAATCAATTGTTACATATTAATCAAGAGGGAAATGCACATCTTCCTTTATTTGAGGCTGCTCGAAATCAATCTATTTTAGCGGTAAAACGTGTTCCTCAGCAGGATTTAAGTATTCCACGTTTTGATTATGAAGCGAATCTCAATGATTTAATGAATAATCCTCCACAATGGTGCCAATCTACTCGAGGCGTGAGTGAAACACGCCTTGCTATTCGTTTTGAACGCCAATCAGGCTTACTTCGCCATTTTAAAGAACGTGGCACATTATACTTGGATATTTTTGATTACCCTGGTGAATGGCTATTGGATTTACCTTTGCTGAATTTAGATTTTCAACAATGGTCACTTGAACAAGCCAAAATTACATCAGGTATTCGCCAGCAGTTTGCTCAAGATTGGTTGGATAAACTGAAAAAACTCGACCTAAGTGTGGTCGTCAATGAAGATGTTTTAGCGCAGATTGCAAAATCTTATACCGATTATTTGCTTGCCTGCAAAGCAGAAGGAATGCAATTTATTCAACCAGGTCGATTCGTCTTGCCTGGAGAATTAGAAGGTGCGCCTGTTTTACAATTTTTTCCGTTATTGCACTTGTCGGAAGAACAATGGTTAAAACTGAAAAAAGAGGCGAAATCCAATAGCTATTTTGCCGTGTTAAATAAGCGGTATGATTATTATCGTAATAAGGTGGTGAAAGGCTTTTATGAAAATTATTTTTCTACTTTTGATCGCCAAGTAATTTTAGCAGATTGCTTAACGCCACTGAATCATAGCCAACAAGCCTTTATCGATATGCAAACAGGGCTTAATCAGCTTTTCAAAAATTTCCATTATGGAAAACGCAATTTACTTAATCGCTTGTTTTCCCCGAATATTGATAAGCTTATGTTTGTGGCAACAAAAGCCGATCATATCACGACAGATCAAATTCAAAATTTAATTAGCCTAATGCGCCAATTGGTGCAAGAAGGTGGTCGTCATGTTGAATTTGAAGGAATTGATACAGAATACACAGCCATTGCTGCGATTCGAGCGACAAAACAAGTTTTAGTTAATCAAAACGGTAAACAAATTAAAGCTATTCAAGGAGTACGTTCTGTAGATAAGCAACTTATTACGCTTTATCCGGGATCTGTACCAAGCAAACTACCTAGTGCAGAGTTCTGGTCAAAACAATCTTTTGATTTTGATTCCTTTGAACCTCAAGTTTTACAGCAAGGTGAAAGCATCCCACATTTAAGAATGGATGCAGTTTTACAGTTTTTATTGGCGGACAGGTTTGATTGATAGAAAAATCAAATCAATTTAATTGTCAAATACTTAATATAAACCACTATTTTTTTATTGGTATTTAGGTAGAATCAATTTGAGTCTTTCTAAAGTAAAGGAGCTTATGATGAAAATGAAAACTCTCTTAGCATTAGCAATCAGCGGGATTTGTGCTGCTGGCGTGGCAAATGCACATGACCATATGGCAAAACCAGCAGGTCCTTCAATCGAAGTAAAAGTACAACAATTAGATCCTGCAAATGGTAACAAAGATGTAGGGACTGTAACTATTACTGAATCAAATTATGGTTTAGTGTTTACACCAAATCTACAAGGTTTAGCTGAAGGTTTACATGGTTTCCACATTCATGAAAATCCAAGCTGTGATCCAAAAGAAAAAGACGGTAAATTAACAGCAGGTTTAGCGGCTGGCGGTCACTGGGATCCTAAAGGTGCAAAACAACACGGTTATCCATGGCAAGATGATGCTCACTTAGGTGACTTACCGGCTTTAACTGTATTACATGATGGTACAGCAACTAACCCTGTTTTAGCGCCACGTCTTAAAAAATTAGATGAAGTTCGTGGTCATTCTATTATGATTCACGCTGGTGGCGATAACCACTCAGATCATCCAGCTCCACTTGGCGGTGGCGGCCCACGTATGGCATGTGGCGTGATTAAATAAGTCGATTATTTAAAGATAAAAAAGTGCGGTCAATTTTGACCGCACTTTGTGTTTAAACTCAATGCAACATCATATCTAGCTATTAGCAGTGGCTTGGAACATAGCTAAAGTAGTAATATATTTAATAATGAGCCTATGTATCAGGAGGAGTATTGAAAACTAAGCTATTACTTCAATATCTTATATTTTGGGTAATTATATTTATTATTTGTTTTACATCTTTTACATTCATATATAGTTTATTTGAAATTATTCTAAAGCTTGATGATTATTCTTTTTCTGATTTTAAGAAAACAGCATTTTTTTGGTTAAATATGTCTGCTGCAATGGCAACTTTAGTTTTGATAATTGAAGCTAGAAATAAGCGATGATAATTTCGTCAATATTTCAACAAGTACGAGTTCAAAAGTATTGGATAGATTGATATTTGAGTAGAATGTATCTTAAATGTCCAGATATAAGGTGAGGTCAATTTTAATGAGTTTTAAAACTTCACAAAATTAACCGCACTTTTATTTTTATCGTTTTACTTAACCACTTCCGCCGTATATTCCAATTTATGAATCGCATTAATCAATTGCTCATCAGAAACTTTCGGATCTTCTACAACAGTCACAGTTCTATCTTTAATGGAGGCTTTAGTGGAAATCACGCCATCAATATTACGTAATTCTTTATTCACCAAATAAGCACAAAGCTGGCAGTTCATTTCATTCACTTTTAACACAACTTGCTTTGTTTCTTCCGCTTGTGCGATAGAGAAGGTGAATAGTGAAAGAAAAAGTGCGGTCGTTAATTTCTTCATTTTTTGTTCCTAATTAGAAAGCTCTAAAATCCACGGTAAAATGGTTGGATAAGTTAAGAAAAAGAACATGACGATAAATACAATCCAATACAAAACAATGAGCTTTTTACGGGAAATGTATTTGCTGCAAATGATTTTTTTGGAAAACATCAACAACCAAAAGCCGTAGGCAAAGGCGCATAATGAAACGATAAGCATCGGAATGCGTAAATAATCATATTCACCCAAGCCAATCAACCATGTGGATGACACGCCAAATACTAAATAGATTAAAGGCGCAATACAACACAATGTTGAAGCCACCGCAGCACTTAGCGCGGTGGCAATCGCAACCCAAAAAGATTTATTAGAGCTTTTTAGAGACGTAGTCATATTTAAATTCTTTCGGGTCAAAGGAATTTAGCGGGTCACCACCGACTTCGGCATACGGATAGCCAAAGTTATTGAGTGGGGCAAGTTCTGGTTGCGGATATAAATCGAAGTCACGAGCATGATTAAAGCCTACCCAGTTAGCTTCCCAGTTACCGAATAAGTATTTGGCAACGGCTTGTGTATCCTTATCGTCAACGGATTTTTTCTCTGCTAAACGCATTTTTGCTACGTCTGCAGAATCAACAGGCACCCAACCGAAACCTGCAAGATAGAATTCAGCACGGCAATGCTGACCACCGCTTACGTTCGCTACGCCATGTTCATCCGCACTACCGAAAGCACCTTTGGAATATTTGCCCATTTTATCCGCTGCACCTAAACGAATACCGAAAATTTCACGAGCCGGAATACCGCTGGCACGAGCCAGTGCAACGAAGACAGAGTTAATATCGGTACATTTGCCTTTTAACACACCAGTGGTCAGAATTTTTTCTACATCACCATCGCCACAGCCTAGAACAGAATTGTCACGTTCCATATTGTTGACGATCCATTGGTGGATCAACTCAGCTTTTTTCAATGGATTGGTTTCAGTGCCTACAATTTTATCGGCGAACTGTTTCACGATACCATCAGTTTTAATATGTTGAGTCGGTTTTAAATATTCTTGTACATCAACAGAATAGTGAATATCTTTTGGTGGCGTGTAATTTTCTAGTGCACCTTTAACCATTGGTTCACGATCTTTGGTTTCAATCACCATTGTGATTTTTAAATCGCGTTTTTGTGCATCTTTATCCCAAGTTGCAAAGAGCGTTTTCGCACCATATTTGTTGTTTTCTGTTATATAGGCATCTAAATAGTTACCTTCAAAATGGATAGATTTTACCTGTTGATACTCACCATTAAATGGTAAAGGCACCCACAGATTCGCTTGTCCTTGCGAACCCTTTGGCGCAACTAAGTCATAAGTTTGAGTGAATTCATACAGATGAGAATCGGTATTGTAGTTTGGAATGTCGGTATTGGCGTAAGCCATGGAACATGCGGAGAGCACCGCAGTGGCGATAAGTTTCTTCATGAAAAGATCCTTCTTAGTTAACAGTTAAAACTTAACACATTAGATAAACTAATTGTGGACATGACTATAGTAGCTCATTTTATTTTCTAGTCAATATTGCTTTTTTATTTCAGCCATTTAAGATTTGCTAAAGAAATTCGAAGTAAAATACCGTTTCTATTTTTATTGGAAAGAATAATGACAAAACAAATTTTCACACAATCTCAACAACCAGAAGAGGAAGAAATTCTGCCTAAGCAGGAATTTTATAATGTTGAAACAACCATTGATAATGAACCTTTAGAAGGGGAGTTGTTGGACGAGCAATTTGAGCAAATTGTGAAACCTAAATCGAGTGGTTGGAAAACCGCTTTGAAATTGACCGCACTTTTATTTTTAGGGGCGACGGTTGCGCAATCTGTTCAATGGATTTGGGACAGTTATCAAAATCAACAATGGATTTACCTTGCTTTTGCCTTGGTAAGTTTTGTCGTTGTATTGTTTGGTTTATCTGAAATCATTGCAGAATGGCGACGTTTGGTGAAACTCAAAAAGCGTTTGAATCTACAAGAACAAAGTCAGCGGTTAATTGGTGAAAGTGCGGGTAAAAATCATCAAGTTTTTTCAGAACAGGATAGTGAGCAAGGAAAAGCCTTGTGTTTATCGATTGCCGATACCTTAAAATTGGATTCGCAACATCCCTCAATTGTCCAATGGGAAAAACAGCTGAATGAAAGTTATTCTGCTCGCGAAGTTACCCATTTATTTAGTAAGACGGTATTACAGTCTTTTGATCAAAAAGCGAAAAAACTGATTATGAAAATGTCGGCAGAATCCGCGGTGATTGTGGCAATTAGTCCTTTAGCTGTGATTGATATGTTTTTTATTGCGTGGCGAAATATTCGTTTAATCAATAAAATTGCAGCGATTTATGGGATTGAGCTTGGGTATTTTACCCGTCTTCGTTTGCTCAGAATGGTGTTAGTGAATCTTGCTTTTGCCGGTGCGACTGAAATCGTGCAAGATTTAGGGA
Organism: Haemophilus sp. HMSC71H05; assembly: GCF_001838635.1. Classification (NCBI taxonomy): domain Bacteria; kingdom Pseudomonadati; phylum Pseudomonadota; class Gammaproteobacteria; order Pasteurellales; family Pasteurellaceae; genus Haemophilus; species Haemophilus sp. HMSC71H05. The sequence goes on along the minus strand of NZ_KV838026.1, from coordinate 228,410 downwards.
TGGATTGGCTTTCGCAAGATATTACCGCGAAACTTTCTGCACGAGCCGCACAGGGGATTGGTGTGGGATTATTGACAGCTCGATTAGGTATCAAAGCCATGGAGTTTTGTCGTCCATTGGCATTTGAAAAGTCAGAAAAACCAAAGCTTTCTCATGTGCAAAAAGAATTGCTGACGGTGATGAAAGATGCAGTGTTAGGCAAGAATAAACTGAAAGAAAAAGAAGAAGTGTAATAAAAAAGTGCGGTTAAAATTGACCGCACTTTTTTGTATAACAGAGATGATTAAAGTCCCGCTTTCAAGCTGGCCTCAATAAAGCGATCAAGATCGCCATCTAGCACGGCTTGCGTATTACGATTTTCAACGCCGGTGCGGAGATCCTTAATACGCGCATCATCTAACACATAAGAACGAATTTGGCTGCCCCAACCGATATCCGATTTATTATCCTCCATCGCTTGTTTGTCCGCATTTTTCTTTTGTAACTCAAGCTCATACAATTTTGCTTTTAACTGTTTCATGGCTTGATCTTTATTTTTGTGTTGAGAACGATCGTTTTGACATTGCACAACAATTCCACTTGGCATGTGAGTAATACGTACCGCACTTTCGGTTTTATTGACGTGCTGACCACCCGCACCGGATGCACGATAAACGTCAATACGTAAATCTGCCGGATTGATTTCAATATCAATATTGTCATCAATTTCAGGATAAACGAAAGCCGCTGCAAATGATGTATGACGACGGTTATTGGAGTCGAATGGACTTTTGCGCACTAAACGATGAATCCCCGTTTCTGTGCGTAACCAACCGAAAGCATATTCGCCACTAACACGAATCGTCGCGGATTTTAAGCCGGCGACATCGCCATCAGAGACTTCCATTAACTCAGTTTTAAAGCCTTTGCTTTCAGCCCAGCGAAGGTACATGCGAAGTAACATTTCTGTCCAGTCTTGTGCTTCTGTACCACCAGAGCCCGCTTGTAAATCGACATAACAATCGCATGCATCATGTTCACCGCTAAACATGCGGCGGAACTCTAATTTGGCAAGTTGTTGTTCAAGCTCATCTAATTCAGCAACGGCTTCATTGAAGGTCTCTTCATCTTCTGCTTCAACGGCTAATTCAAGCAGTCCTTCAATATCCTCTAAACCTTGTTCTAAATTCTTGATGGTATCAACCACTTGTTCAAGTGAAACGCGTTCTTTCCCAAGCGCTTGGGCTTTTTCGGGCTCGTTCCACACATCGGGTTGTTCTAATTCGGCATTAACTTCTTCTAAACGCTCAACTTTTGCATCGAAGTCAAAGATACCCCCGAAGCACAGAAGTGCGCTCGGAAAGGTCGGCAATTTTGTTTTTGATTGGATTGATTTCAAACATAATAAATAAACCTCTATAAGCGGCAGAAGTATAAGTCATTTTCAGTTTTTTGGGTAGTTTGGCTTGCACAAATCATCGATCCATTTATAATTCTAATCTTTGTTGTTTAGATATTTAGGAATAAAAATGAAAAAATTACTGACCGCACTTTTAATCACAGCTTCTGCCACAGCTATGGCGACTGATGCTGAGATTAAATCGAAATTACAAGCATTAGGTGCGAAAAATATTGAAGTGAAAGATTCACCGGTAAAAGGCCTTAAAACAGCGGTGACTGATCAAGGCATTTTATATGTGAGTGAAAATGGTCAATATGTTTTGCAAGGCAAAATGTATGAATTAACAAATAAAGGTCCAGTTGATGTAGCGGGTAAACTTTTAGCGGATAAAGTGAATGCGTTAAAAAACGAAATGATCATTTATCCAGCAAAAAATGAAAAATATGTTGTGACCGTATTCATGGATATTACTTGTCATTATTGTCATATTCTTCATCAACAAGTGAAAGAATATAATGATTTAGGTATTACCGTTCGTTATCTTGCATTCCCACGTGCTGGAATGAATGAAACTGCTCGTCAAATGGAAGCAATTTGGACAGCGAAAGATCCTGTGTTTGCATTGAACGAAGCTGAAAAAGGTAACTTACCGAAAGAATTAAAAACACCTAACATTGTGAAAAAACATTATGATTTAGGTGTACAACTTGGTGTAAAAGGTACGCCAAGTATTGTGACTTCAACAGGTGAAATGCTTGGGGGATATTTAAAACCTCAAGATTTATTAGCGGTGTTACAAGAATCTGCACAATAATTGTTAGTAGTGAGGGCGTATTGTATGCGCCCTTAAAATATTCATATCATCAAAACACATATCGAATGTGCCTTTAGTGGCCATTTTAAATAACGAAATACCGTGAAAAAACTCATCAAACGTCGTGAAATTCCTGCTGGAAATCCTGTTTCAGATAATGAATTACTCGATCGTCTCTATCGTTCTCGCCATATTAAAAACAGCCAAGAATTAGACCGCACTTTGCAATCAATGCTGAATCCCAATCAATTACACGGCATTCAACAGGCTGTAGATTTATTGGTTGATGCTTATCAACAGCAACAGAAGATTGTTATCGTCGGTGATTTTGATGCTGATGGGGCTACAAGTACGGCACTTTCAGTATTAGCTTTACGTATGCTTGGCTTTACGGATGTGGAATATCTTGTGCCGAATCGTTTTGAGCAAGGCTATGGTTTGAGTGTGCCTGTTGCTGAAATGGCAATGGAAAAAGGCGTGCAGTTATTGATGACAGTGGATAACGGAGTATCATCCTTTGAGGGCGTGGCGTATTTAAAAGAGCAGGGAGTAAAAGTGTTGATTACCGATCATCACTTACCACCAGAAATCCTGCCGAATGCTGATGCTATTGTTAATCCAAATTTGCAACAATGTGATTTCCCCTCAAAATGTTTAGCCGGTGTGGGCGTGGCGTTTTATTTAATGCTCGCTTTGCGTGCTAAATTTCGTGAATTGGGCATTTTTACGGCAGAAACACAACCTAATTTTACAGAGTTACTGGATTTAGTTGCGCTCGGCACGATTGCAGATGTGGTTCCTCTAGATCAAAATAATCGTATTTTAGCTCATCAAGGGTTGATGCGAATTCGTGCGAAACGCTGTCGTCCAGGAATTATTGCTCTCGCTGAAGTGGCTAATCGAGAAGTCGAAAAACTTTGTTCGACTGATTTGGGTTTTGCGATTGCTCCCCGTTTAAATGCTGCGGGTCGATTAGATAATATGTCTGTTGGTGTGGAGTTATTACTTGCAGAAAGTATGCAAGAGGCTAGAGCGCAAGCCTTAGATTTGGATAGTTTAAATCAAGCCAGAAAAGAAATTGAGCAAGGCATGAAGTTAGAAGCCTTAGAAATTTGCCGAAATCTCACCGCACTTTCTGATGAATTACCGATGGGGATAGCCTTATTTCAACCAGATTGGCATCAAGGTGTATTAGGCATAGTGGCCTCTCGAATTAAAGATCAATACCATCGACCAGTTATTGCTTTTGCGCAAGATCAAGAAGGTATTTTAAAAGGTTCTGCGCGTTCAATTGAAGGCTTGCATATGCGCGATGTATTAGAGCGCATCCATTCCCAACATCCTGATATGATTTTAAAATTTGGCGGTCATGCCATGGCAGCAGGATTAAGCATTAAAGAAAGCTTTTTCCTTGATTTTCAAAAGATTTTTAATCAAACGGTGCAAGATTGGTTAAATGAAGATCAATTACAAGGTGTGATTTGGACGGATGGCGAACTTCAAGCAAATGAATTTAGTATTGAAACTGCAGAAGTGATAAAATCTGGCGGACCTTGGGGACAAGCTTTTCCTGAGCCTGTTTTTGATGGTGAGTTTAAAATTTTTGAGCAACGCGCGATCGGGCAAAATCAAAATCACTTAAAAATGCTTGTAGAGCCTAAAAATGGTGGTCCATTATTAGATGCCATTGCGTTTAATATCGATACTCGGTATTATCCCGATTTGTCGATTAAGCAGGCAAAATTTGCTTATAAGTTAGAAATTAATGAGTTTCGTGGAAATCGAAACGTCCAATTATTAGTCGATTATATTGAACCAATTGGTTAATTTATGAAAAAAGTTTGGCAGAATAAATTATTAAAAGGATCCTTTGCAATGATATTGCTGAGTGTGACGAATGTCGCATTCGGTGAAGTCAGTGCAAAGGATTTTTCTGCCAAAAATCCACCGCACTTACCACCAGCGAATGTCGCACAGTTTGAAGATGGTCGAGATTATTTTTCATATCAAGAACCGATTGAACAAGCCAAAAGAAGCGATCGTAAAATTCCGATCCAATTTTTCTTTGATTATGACTGTCGAGTTTGTTCTTCAGCGCAAGACATCTTGCAGCTTTATAGCCAAATTCGCCCAAATAAAGTGGCATTAGATGAATACCCGGTTGCTACGAATGAAGCAAAATTTTCAGCGACAATATTTTATACCTTACAGCGTTTAAAAGTAGGCGAGTTGTCAGATACGCTGTTATTTGAAACCTCTGAAAAGGCACGTTATACCGAATTATCGTCATTAGATAAGATGCGAGAATGGATAGCCTCGCAAGGGATCAGTAAAGCTGAATTTAATAAAATCGTGCATTCTGCTGAAGTAAAAGAAGATGTGAATAATGCCATTAATTTAACAGAAGAATATGGCGTATTTACGTTCCCTTATGTGGTTGTGGGCGGAAAATATGTTCTCACCGCAAGTACATTATATAACGATGATTATGGCGTCGCGGTATTAGATTTCTTAGTGAATAAACTTGAGCAAGAAAGGAAAAAATAATGAAAATCGGGATTGTTGGTGCGATGGCACAAGAAGTGGAAATTTTATCCCAATTAATGACAGATAAAAAAGAAACGAAAATCGCAAGTGCGGTCATTTTTGAAGGCAAAATTAATGGTAAAGAAGTCGCATTATTGCAATCAGGGATTGGCAAAGTTGCGGCAGCTATTGGCACTACCGCTTTATTGCAATTGGCTAAACCTGATGTGGTTTTAAATACGGGCTCAGCAGGCGGTGTCGCAAAAGGTTTAAAAGTTGGGGATATCGTTATTTCAGATGAAACCCGCTATCACGATGCTGATGTGACGGCATTTGGCTATGAAAAAGGTCAATTACCCGCGAATCCAGCGGCTTTTCTTTCAGATAAACAATTAGCCGATTTAGCCGATGAAATTGCCCAATCACAAGGGCAAAATGTGAAACGTGGTTTAATTTGCTCGGGAGATAGCTTTATTAATAGTGAAGAAAAAATTGCTCAAATTAAAGCGGATTTCCCAAATGTGACAGCTGTAGAAATGGAAGCAACCGCGATTGCACAAGTTTGTCATGCCTTTAACGTACCTTTTGTGGTCGTTCGAGCTATTTCAGATGCAGGTGATGGCGAAGCGAGTATGTCATTTGAAGAGTTTTTACCCTTGGCTGCAAAGCAGTCTTCGGCGTTAGTGTTGGCAATGATAGATAGACTATAGTGCTTTATAATCTGTAAATAAGATGATTAATTTTTGAATAAAACAACAAACATTGTTTAAAAAGGCATAGTTAACTAACTATGCCTTTTATATAAACCCATTAGAATTTATAGTTTAAACTGAGAATATAAGTTCTTCCTCGTGCAAAATTGTAAAGTACAGATTTATCTTTTATTCCGTTTTCGCAAGTATCATTTTTGCTACAAATGGAATCATTTAAGCTTGAATAATATCGTTGAGATGCCGCATCGTTGCCAGAATCTAAAGGATCAACATAACGTTTATCTAGTAGGTTTTGTACTTCAGCTTTGATAATCAAATCTTTGATAGGTTCGTAACTTATATGCAAATCTAAAATAATCGGTTGTTTATTAATTTCCTCTGTTTTCTTAATTGCATAATAAGTTCTTTCATGACTAGTATTTAATTCAAATTCAGAACCGTTAATATAGTCTTCTTGAATGGTTGCCCGTTTGCTTTTCCCATAGTAACGAGCAGCAATACCAACAGTTAATTTTTGATCAAACCAGCGAGAGCCAAGTTCTAATCTTCCATAATCTTTAGGTAACATTGAGATACGAGATAGACCATAACCTTGTTTTAGAATGTCATCTTTTGATGCGTTGTTAGGACGTGGGCTTGCATCTGCATAATTGGTTGGTTGATTTGTTCGTTGATATGAATAAGACAGATTTGCAAAGAAACGTCCCATGTCATAGTTAATTTCTAACTCAACACCGCTTTTTTTCACAATAGGCTTATAATTTTGATGAGCAATGGTAAATCTAAATCCATTATTAGCTGCCCAGTCAGGAACAACACCATCTCTCCACCATACACCATATACATTATGAATATAATTTTTGATGAAACTGCGATATCCCACTAGTTTTAAACCTAGAACATCTTCTTCTGTAAAAACAGCTTTTTTATAGGTATTAAACCCAAGTTGATAGGTTTCAGCTCGCTCAGGTTTTAATGCTGTATTTACGCCAACATCAGAGACTTGAGAGAAGAACATTTCTTGAATATTTGGCATTCTATGTGTGCGCGAATAGGTGAAAAACGGCATAAAATAATCATTGATATCTGCACTAAGTATTGCTGAGTGATTTATCGCTGTTTTATGTCCTGATTTATGCAAAATCGGTTCATTAATTTGTGTCGGTGTATTTTCGTAACCTACATACTCACCGTTAAATGCATAATGCGTAAAATTGACACTATAATCTAAATGGTAAATTCCTTTAGAAAGTGCGGTATCAAAATAAACAGTTTTAAATTTTTGTTTACCAGAAGGTTGTAAGATCACTGAACGTTGTGGTAATCCGCTTTTGCTCCCTTGGAAGCGGCCTAAATAACTATAGTTTCCTTGAGAGTGTGATTCATTGTTATAAAACAAACTTAATTCTTCTGGAAAACGGTTTTTACTATACTCATTAATAAAGTAGTTAAAGCCCAATGTGGTTTTTAAATCGATTTCTTTTGGCAATAAAAAAGTATAGCTATTGTTAATATCAATAATATTTGCCACATTCTTTGTAATTAATTTATCTTCTACTTGCCAACCAGAAAAGAATGCACCTTTAGGATAAATGGTTTTACCTAAGTTATGTGCTACCATTAGATTTAGATCAAGATAGCGATTATTATTAAAGTTATAATTTAATTGATAATTACGATTTTCAATTTTTCGAGAACCAATTTTATTATCGAGAGTGCGAATTTGTGCACCTAAGGTATGGCGATCATCACCATACTCAAATTTTAATAAATGGCTACGAGAACGAGATTGCAAACTGCCAGGTTCAATAGGTGCGACGCTATATTGATCTTTATTACGTTCAAATGATTTGTCAGTTTTTTCAATTCCATCATCACCTTTTTGGAGCTCTTCAATATCCTCAGGTTTTTTTCCTGCTCCTAATTGTTGTAGAATGCTTGCTCTAGCCTGATTTTTATAAATATTTTTTACACTGGTCTCTGTTTCTTCAGGATCGTATATATTGGATTTTTCAATATGAGTAATACAATTTGAATCGGTCCATATTGTTTCTGTTTCTCCTGTTAAATCATTAGAGCTTGTCGTTTTTTCTGTACTTCCATGAAATGTTGGATTGGGGGCATTACAAGACCAATGGTTTTTACTTAAATCAGGTGTCCACTGTCCAGCTGAATTTAAAACATAACCTGCATTGTGGAAATAGGCTTCTTTCTCTTTAGCAAGAATATCTTGTCCTAGCGAAGACAATCGTTCTCCTCCACCAATACGATAATCTTGTGAAACCTCACGTTGACTGTAACCATATACCACACCAACATAACCACCATTATCAAGCCATTTTCTACCTGCAGCCATTGTCATAAAATTCGATTTAGTTGCATTGCTCCCCGTCATTCCTTTTACGATGAGCCCAAAAGGTTTGTCATCAGTAATAACATCATTAACGCCTAATGTTCTAAAATTAGCACTCCCAGACAAGGTATTTATACCATTGGAACCAGAAAAATTACTTTTATTGACATCTACACCTGCAATAAAATTGGGATCTATCGCTGCACCAAATTGAGAGCTACCACCAGATTGTCCCGAATCCATTGAGGTGGAATAAAAGGTTTGTGTAACTCCATCGACCATTGTATTGACACGACCTAATCCATTTTCGCCACGAATATTCACAGAAACTACGCCAGCCCCTTTATCTTGTTGAGTAAAAGCACCAGGGATACTTCGAATAACTTGATCGATAGTTTGAGTATTCTTAAATATATGCTCCCTTGTACTTTTAGCTTTTGCTTCTGTGAATGGTTTCTTATCATTAGCCACATTTTTTTCGACCACATTTATTTGATCGAGTATTTCTTCTGTTTGAGCTTCAGCAATATTAATATTCATTGCATTTATTAGGCAAAATGTAACTAAGTTTAATTTTATTTCTTTCTTCATTTGTTACCCCTTTATTTTTTTTGAGAAAGATTCTCATTATCTTCTTTGGGGTGAGAGAATTCAAGGGATGAGATCATGAAATTTATATAAGAATTAAAGAATAATTTTCATGTTATATATGATGAAATTTTTAATTCTCCTTTTTTGTTGAAAACATAATAACGATTATTGAAGTTTTTCTTTTTATCGGTGGCGTTTGCCTTGACATTATAGGAGAGGATTAAGAGCTGATATTTTTTCTTTAAATTTTATATGAGTTATCAATGTTTATTTAGAACTGTGATAGGTGATTATTTTTAACATTTGGCAAAAGAATCTTTAGTGAAATAAATTATTTGTGTCTATAATATATCGGTTTTTGAAAAGTAAAAGGATAGAGATGATGGGGATAATTATCACCGTTGATGGCCCAAGTGGGGCTGGAAAAGGAACACTTTGTTACGCATTGGCAGAAAAGTTAGGTTTTACCTTATTAGATAGTGGCGCGATTTATCGCGTGACAGCATTGGCTGCACTGAAACGTCATGCAGACTTAACCGATGAAGAAGGATTAGCGGAGTTAGCACGTCATTTAGATATTCAGTTCATTCCAAAGAATGGAGAAGTCAATGTGCTTCTTGGAGGGATGGATGTGAGTCATTTAATCCGTACGCAAGAAGTGGCGGAAGCCGCTTCAAAAGTAGCGGTTTTCCCAAAAGTGCGGTCAGCTTTACTGCAACTTCAGCAGGATTTTGGCAAAAATGATGGCCTGATTGCTGATGGACGAGATATGGGAACTGTGGTTTTCCCAAATGCACAAGTTAAACTGTTTTTAGACGCGAGTGCGGAAGAACGTGCAAAAAGACGCTATAAACAGTTGCAAAATAAGGGAATTAATGGTAACTTTGCACAGATTTTAGCCGAGATACAAGAACGTGATTTTCGCGATAGAAATCGTGAGGTTGCGCCATTGAAACCGGCTGACGATGCTTTATTGTTAGATAGCACAACATTGAGTATTGATGAGGTCATTGCTCAAGCGTTGGATTATATTCAACAAAAAGTGTCAATTTCGATTTAACTGTTTATTCAAGGAAGAATAGACATTTATCCTCAACCCCGCATTTTATGGATCTTAATGTGGATGTTATTAACTTAAATTAAGAAGATTATTTATATGTCAGAATCTTTTGCTCAACTCTTTGAAGAATCATTAAAAGGCCTTGAAACTCGTCAAGGTTCAATCGTTAGCGGTACTGTTGTTGCTATTCAAAAAGGCTTTGTACTTGTTGATGCAGGCTTGAAATCTGAATCTGCAATTCCTGTTGCTGAATTCCAAAACGCTCAAGGTGAACTTGAAGTTAAAGTTGGCGACACAGTAAACGTAGCTTTAGATGCAGTTGAAGATGGTTACGGCGAAACTAAACTTTCTCGTGAGAAAGCTGTTCGTCACGAATCTTGGATTGAATTAGAAAAAGCTTACGAAGATAAAGCGACCGTTATCGGTTTAATCAACGGTAAAGTGAAAGGCGGTTTCACAGTTGAGTTAAACGGTGTTCGTGCATTCTTACCAGGTTCATTAGTTGACACTCGTCCAGCACGTGAAGCAGATCACTTACTTGGTAAAGAATTAGAATTCAAAGTAATCAAATTAGATCAAAAACGTAACAACGTTGTTGTTTCTCGTCGTGCAGTGATCGAATCTGAAAACAGCCAAGAACGTGAACAAATCCTTGAGAACCTAGCTGAAGGTTCAGAAGTTAAAGGTATCGTTAAAAACTTAACTGACTACGGTGCATTCGTAGATTTAGGTGGCGTTGACGGTTTATTACACATCACTGATATGGCTTGGAAACGTGTTAAACACCCAAGCGAAATCGTGAATGTAGGCGACGAAGTAACTGTTAAAGTATTAAAATTTGACAAAGATCGTACTCGTGTATCTTTAGGCTTAAAACAATTAGGTCAAGATCCTTGGATTGCTATCGCTGAAAACCACCCAGTAAACAGCAAATTAACTGGTAAAGTAACTAACTTAACTGACTATGGTTGTTTCGTTGAAATCTTAGATGGCGTTGAAGGTTTAGTTCACGTTTCTGAAATGGATTGGACTAACAAAAACATCCACCCATCTAAAGTTGTAAGCCTTGGCGATACAGTTGAAGTAATGGTGTTAGAAGTTGACGAAGAACGTCGTCGCATTTCTTTAGGTTTAAAACAATGTAAACCTAACCCATGGACTCAATTCGCTGAAACTCACAACAAAGGTGACAAAGTTACTGGTAAAATCAAATCAATCACTGATTTCGGTATCTTCATCGGTCTTGAAGGTGGTATCGACGGTTTAGTTCACTTATCTGACATTTCTTGGAATGTTGCAGGTGAAGAAGCAGTTCGTAACTACAAAAAAGGTGACGAAGTTTCTGCAGTAGTATTAGCAGTAGACGCAGTGAAGGAACGTATTTCTTTAGGTATCAAACAACTTGAAGATGATCCATTCAACAACTTCGTAGCAGTTAACAAGAAAGGTGCAGTAGTTTCTGCAACTGTTGTTGAAGCTGATGCTAAAGGTGCTAAAGTTGAATTAGCAGGTGGCGTTGAGGGTTATATCCGTGCAGCAGACTTAACAAACGAAGTGGCAGCAGGTGATGTAGTTGAAGCGAAATACACTGGTGTTGATCGTAAAGCTCGTATCGTTCACTTATCTGTAAAAGCGAAAGATCAAGCTGAAGAAGCTGCGGCAGTTGCAAACGTGAATAACAAACAAGAAGATGTTGCTATTCCAAACGCAATGGCTGAAGCTTTCAAAGCAGCTAAAGGTGAATAATTAATTCACATAAATAAGGCTGGGTCATTGACTCAGCCTTATTATTACCAACTATAATTAACAAGGATTTAGCGGTAATTTATTATGAACTAATGCATTACCTGTAAGTCTTAATAACAAGTTTAAGTATAAATTTAAAGGAGAGTTGACGATGACTAAATCTGAACTAATTGAAAATCTATCAACAAAGCACCCAACTTTATCCGCAAAAGAAGTAGAAGGTATTGTAAAGGATATTCTTGAACTCATTGCACAATCTTTAGAAGAAGGTAATCGTATTGAAGTGCGTGGTTTTGGTAGCTTCTCTTTACACCATCGTCAACCACGAGTTGGCCGTAATCCTAAAACCGGTGATTCTGTAAAATTAGATGCTAAATCTGTACCGCACTTTAAAGCGGGTAAAGAATTAAAAGATCGCGTAAATGTTTTTGCTTAAACATTCAATCGATATCAATAAAACGACACTTAGGTGTCGTTTTTTATTACAAATTTTGGCATAATGAACCCATTCTTAACAAAGGAGATTGTGATGATTAAATATATTCTCGGACTCATTATTGTATTGGCTATCGTACTTGTTGCGGTAACTATAGGGGCAAATAATGATCAAGTAATCACCTTTAACTACATTGTTGCTGAAAGCCAATTCCAACTTTCAACATTAGTTGCAATTTTATTTGGTTTTGGATTAATTTTAGGTTGGTTAATTACAGGATTTTTCTACTTAAAATTAAAATTCAAAAATATGTCGTTAGCGCGTCAAGTTAAACGTCAAACATTACAAATTAACGAATTAACGACTACTCGCGATAAGGCAGTATAATGCTTGAATTACTCTTTCTGCTTCTGCCAATAGCCGCCGCTTATGGTTGGTATATGGGGCATCGGAGTGCTAAGAAAGATCAGGAAGATATGAGTAATAAACTCTCCCGTGATTATGTCACGGGGGTCAATTTTTTGCTTTCTAATCAAACGGATAAAGCCGTTGATTTGTTTCTTGATATGTTGCAAAAACAAGAAACAGAAAATGAAATTGAAAGCAACTCACAATTTGAAGCTGAGCTAACGCTCGGTAACCTTTTCCGTTCTCGAGGCGAAGTGGATCGTGCTTTAAGAATTCATCAAGCCCTCGATCGTAGTCCCAATTATTCTTTCGAACAAAAATTATTAGCTAAACAGCAACTTGCTAAGGATTTCATGGCGGTGGGTTTTTATGACCGTGCGGAAGCCCTTTACATCATTATGGTGGATGAACCTGAGTTCGCTGAAAATGCACTACAACAGCTTTTAGTGATTTACCAAAAAACAAAAGAATGGAAAAAAGCGGTTAATATCGCAGAAAAACTAGCCAAAATTTCCCCTAAAGAAAATGATGTGGAATTAGCACAATGTTATTGTGAATATGCTTTAAGTGGCGAGCTTGAAAGTGCGATTGAAAAACGCAGTATTTTACAAAAAGCGCTGAATGTTTCTCCAACGAGTGTGAGAGCATCAATGCTACTTGCTGATTTAGAAATGGCTAATAAAAACTATCGTCAAGCCATTCATTTTTTAGAGAATATTCTGAATCAAAATCCAATTTATATTGGTGAAGTGCTGAAAACACTCAAATATTGTTATGATGAATTAGGTGAAAGAGATAACTTTGAATTATTCCTGATTCGTGCCAGTCAACAGATTAACAATACGAAAGTTGATTTAATGTTAGCAAGCGTGATTGAAGAGAAAGATGGCAAGAGTGCAGCGCAATCAAAGCTTTATCAACAACTGACAAAACATCCTAGTACATCTATTTTCCACCGATTTATTCAATTTCAAATTGATGATGCAGAAGAAGGGCGAGGTAAAGAAAGCTTAATTTTGCTACATAAAATGGTGGGGGAGAGAATTAAGCAAGGCTTTGGTTATCGTTGTTCAAATTGCGGTTATCAAACCCATAAATTAATGTGGAATTGTCCTTCTTGTAAACAGTGGGAAACCATCAAACCAGAACATAATTAATTGACACAGTGAGGTAAAATTATGAATAGCAAAGTAATCGTTGCATTGGATTACGAAACGGAAGCAGAAGCGTTATCCCTCGTGGATCAAATTGATCCAAGCTTATGCCGTTTAAAAGTGGGTAAAGAAATGTTTACCACACTGGGAACCAGTTTCGTTAAGCAATTACACGAGCGTCAATTTGATGTTTTCCTCGACCTAAAATTTCATGATATTCCAAATACTGTGGCAAGAGCGGTGCGTTCTGCGGCTGATTTAGGCGTATGGATGGTGGACGTCCATGCGAGCGGTGGTTTAAAAATGATGGAAGAGGCGAAGAAAATTCTCGAGCCTTATGGAAAAGATGCGCCATTATTAATCGCGGTAACCGTATTAACAAGCATGGAAGATTTAGATTTGTTGCAAATTGGTATTAATTCTTCGCCACTTGAACACGTTTTACGTCTTGCAAATTTAACACAACGTGCAGGATTAGATGGGGTGGTTTGTTCACCACAGGAAGTGGAGATTTTACGTAATACTTGTGGTCCAGATTTTAAATTAATCACCCCAGGGATTCGCCCGATTGGAAGTGATTTTGGTGATCAGCGTCGCGTAATGACACCAGCAGCAGCTATTCGATCTGGTTCTGATTATTTAGTAATTGGTCGTCCAATTACTCAAGCTGAGAATCCAGCTGAAGTGCTTCGTTCAATTAATGCATCAATTTAGTAATATGACTGAGAGTACTTTAGTTTATTCTACCGAAGTTGGTCGAATTAAAGAGCAAAAGCAGTCCGTACAACGCCCTAAGGGTGATGGTATTGTTCGCATCCAAAAACAGACCAGTGGTCGAAAAGGTGCGGGCGTCTCAGTGATTACTGGGCTAGATTTATCTGATGATGAATTGAAAAAGTTAGCGGCAGAACTGAAAAAACGTTGTGGTTGTGGTGGTTCGGTTAAAGACGGCAATATTGAGATTCAAGGCGAAAAACGCGATTTACTTAAACAACTTTTAGAACAAAAAGGGTTTAAAGTAAAATTAGCCGGTGGTTAAGATAAGACAAAAAATCCATCTTCAATTGAAGATGGATTTTTTCATGATTAGCCTTCCATAAAGTTTGGTTGGTAAGCAAAGAACATTGCACCTAAGAAACTTAACAAGGCAAATGCCAGAAATGCACTGTTTGGATTGACCGCTTTACGACTAAAATATTTAGCCGAGAAGAAGATATAAAGCGCAAGCATGATGATTTTCATGATTAGCCAGCTTTGTAACTGATAACCGACCAAGAAGAAAATCGTTAAGCCACTTGCAATTAAAAGTGTATCAACCAAGTGCGGTAAAATTTTTAGCAATTTAATCGCTCGCCAATCTTTCCCACTTAATTGCATTCCCCCACGGATTAACAATAATCCTAAACTTAAAAATGCACAAACAATGTGCAAATAAACTAACATAATCACTCCAGATGTAAAAGGAAAAGTGCGGTCAAAAATAACCGCACTTTAATTTCTTATTTTGCAATACGTTTATATTTTATACGATGTGGTTGTGTTGCGGCTTCACCTAAGGTTTTCTTTTTCCACTCTTCGTAGTCAGAGAAGTTACCTTCATAGAAAGTCACTTTACCTTCATCACCGTAATCTAAAATATGAGTTGCAATACGGTCTAAGAACCAACGGTCATGGGAAATCACCATCGCACAGCCTGGGAACTCTAAGATCGCATTTTCTAACGCACGTAAGGTTTCAACGTCTAAGTCATTGGTCGGTTCGTCCAATAATAGTACGTTACCACCACGTTGTAGAAGTTTAGCTAAGTGTAAACGACCGCGTTCACCACCCGATAATTCGCCCACACGTTTTTGTTGATCTACGCCTTTGAAGTTAAAGCGTCCAACATAGGCACGACTTGGAATTTCAAAGTTACCAATAGTGAGAACATCTTGTCCGTTAGACACTTCTTCCCAAACGGTTTTCTTATCGTCCATTGAGTCACGGAACTGATCTACTGAGGCAAGTACAACCGTTTCACCCATCGTAATTGAGCCGCTATCGGGTTGTTCTTGGCCTGAAAGCATACGGAATAGGGTTGATTTACCCGCACCATTCGCCCCGATAATCCCCACGATAGCCCCTTTTGGAATGCTGAATGATAAATCATCAATTAAAGTGCGGTCGCCGTAAGATTTAGTGAGATGTTCTACCTCAATCACTTTATCACCTAAACGTGGACCAGGTGGAATAAAGAGTTCGTTGGTCTCGTTACGTTTTTGGTATTCGCCGGAGTTCAACTCATCGAAGCGCGCCATACGTGCTTTGCTTTTTGCTTGACGGCCTTTCGGATTTTGACGAACCCATTCTAACTCTTTCGCAATCGATTTTTGGCGTGCATTTTCAGCAGCTTGTTCTTGCTCTAAGCGTTTCTCTTTTTGCTCTAACCAAGAAGAGTAGTTACCTTCCCAAGGAATACCTTCACCGCGGTCGAGCTCTAAGATCCAACCTGCTACGTTATCTAAGAAGTAACGGTCGTGGGTAATTGCCACAACAGTACCTTCGTAGTCATGTAAGAAGCGTTCTAACCATGCCACAGATTCCGCATCTAAGTGGTTGGTTGGCTCGTCTAATAAGAGCATGTCTGGTTTTTCGAGCAACAAACGACAAAGCGCCACACGACGACGCTCACCACCAGATAAATGCTCAATTTTGGCATCCCAATCCGGTAAACGTAATGCATCTGCAGCACGCTCTAATTGGTTATCTAAATTATGTCCATCGTGTGCTTGAATAATCGCTTCAAGGTTTGCTTGTTCTGCGGCTAGTTTATCGAAATCCGCATCAGGATCTGCATAAAGTGCATAAACTTCATCTAAACGAGTCAGTGCATTTTTTACTTCAGAAACGGCTTCTTCTACCGCTTCACGCACAGTTTGTTGCGGATCAAGTTTTGGTTCCTGTGGAAGATAACCAATCTTAATACCTGGTTGTGGACGCGCTTCACCTTCGAACTCTTTATCCACGCCCGCCATAATGCGTAACAGGGTTGATTTACCCGCACCATTTAAGCCGAGCACCCCGATTTTTGCACCAGGGAAGAAGCTTAAAGAAATATCTTTCAAAATATGACGCTTCGGTGGCACCACTTTGCCGACACGGTGCATCGTATATACAAATTGCGTTGACATAATTTTCTCGATGTTATGAATAAAAGTGCGGTTATTTTACTTGATGTTTAGGGAATAAGCTATTTGAAAGGCAAAAAAAACCACCCATACAGGGTGGTAGGAAAGTAGTTTAGCTATATTTATGATTATTTTATTTAGGAACTTTATGAATATCAAGCAATCACTTGACGAAACAGATAGTACATAAATTTCAGTTATAAGGGAAATGCGAATGAATCATTTTTTGATAAAAATCAATAAAATCATAGGATTTTTTACTTTTAGACTGATTTTTATTCGATTTTGATTGGGAACTGCTTGTGATAAAATCTGTCTATTCAATCATTTAGCCACTCTTTTTTCTTATTTATGTTTAAAAAATTACCTCTTGGATTATTGCTGATTTCGCCTTTTTCAGCACTAGCGCATCCCCACGCATTCATCGATATGCAAACGAAACCCTTAGTGAAAGATAATCAATTAATTGGTTTCTCGACGCAGTGGTTACTTGATGAAGCCAGTTCTTCAGCTGTCTTGTATGATGTGAAACAGGCAAAAGGGGATAAGGCAGCCCAACAGAAATTAGTTGATGATGTCATGGCAAACGTTGTGAATGAACATTACTTTAGTTATGTCTTTGACAAAGAAAATCATAAAATTAAATACACAAAACACCCTGAAAATTACGGTATGCGTGTGAAAGGGAATGAGGTGGAATATTATTTTGATTTTCTTTTAGCTCAACCACAGGCCTTGCAAAATAATGAATTTACGCTAATGACTTATGATCGCACTTATTATGTGGCAATGCGGTATGCAGAACCAGGCAAAAGAGCGGTTGATTTTTCATCACTTCCTGCAAATTGCAAAGGCGAGGTGCTGGAACCTAATGTCGATGAAAAAATTCAATCTTACGCATCATCATTGGATAAATCGCAAAAAAATGAAGATGATTCCCTTGGTGTATTGTTTGCGCAGAAAGTAAAAATTAAGTGTGAATAAAATGAAGTTAAAACTGACCGCACTTTTTATTGGTTTATTAGCGATTATCTTCGCATTATTACCTTGGCTGTTTGTGCAAGTTGCTGATTGGCAAAAAGCCTTTAATCAGTTGATTTCTGAAAATCTACATCAGATTCAAGCACATTCATCAACAGCAGGATTGTGGTTGATTTTTGCCGCCTTTTCTTATGGTGTATTACATGCATTAGGGCCTGGGCATGGCAAATTTATTATCGCTAGTTATCTTTCTACGCACGAAAGCCAACTTAAGACCAGCGTACGTTTAAGCTTGCTTTCCTCTCTCATGCAAGGTTTTGTCGCAGTCGCTGCAACCTCCATTGTGGTGGTGATACTTAATCTATCCTCTAAATATTTTAAACTTAGCCAGTTATGGCTGGAACGTAGCGCTCTAATTTTATTAGTGTTGTTAGGGATTTATTGGATTACTCAAGGTCTGAAAGGCTTAAAGAAAAAGCAATCTTTTCGTATTACATCGATCCAATCATTACCAAAACAGATTGGAACAGCTTCGCCTTTTCGATATGAGCAAGGAAAAGTAAGTCAAACACAGTGTAGCTGTGGGCATCAACATCTACCGAATAATCAACAGCTTAAGCAATCAGGTGATTTAAAATCTCAGCTCTTAGTGATTTTGACTATTGGTATGCGACCGTGTAGTGGCGCTATTTTTGTGCTCTTTCTCGCTTATATGCTGGATCTTTATTGGTGGGGAATTGTAGCTACGTTTGCCATGTCTCTGGGCACAGGATTAATGCTTTCACTTTTTGCTGCGTTAGTGCGCTATGCGAGAAATGTCGCAACGCGATTAGGCCATTGGTACGGTTTAACTGGTTCTAATCAAAAAGGCGAGGCCATGATCAAATGTATTGCGGGCGCAATTATGATCTTTTTTGCACTAAGCTTGTTATATGGCACGATGGAGGCTGTAACAGGTGGCGCAGCCTTGTTTGGTGGGTAAAGAAAAGGGCAGCGTTTGCTGCCCATTTATTTGAAAATAGATTATTCAACCCAAGTAACGATTTCTTCAATTGGTCTACGTGATTTTTTAGTAATGTCTCTCGCACGATAACCAAATGTTGCTGCCACAGATACGCCCCATTCATTTGGATCAAAAAGACCTTCAGCGGCTAAAACTTCATTCATTTTATCGTAGTTAAAGCCTTCAATCGGGCAAGAATCAACACCGATAGCGGCGGCACCAGTGAGCATATTCGCTAATGCAATGTAGGTTTGTTTGCTTGCCCAGTCAAATAATGCACGCTCGCTTTCTGCGGTTTTCATTTGAACTTCTTGTAAGTCTTTGTATTTTGCCAAGGCTTTTTCTAATTGCTCACCTTGTAAACCTCTACGCACCGCTACATCACGGAAGAAAGGCGTGTCATAGCGCGCATTTTTCTTCGCAAGAATGATCACTAAATGGCTACAATCATCTAATTGATATTGCATACCCCAGCTAAAAGGTTTGAGTTTATCGCGTAATGCTTTATTTTGAATAATTAAGAACTTCCATGGCTCAGAGCCGACAGAGCTTGGTGATAAACGAGCAAATTCTAAAATTGCCGCGAAATCTTCTTGGCTAATTTTTTTATTTGGATCGTAATAACGTGTGGAGCAGCGATTTTCGAATACCTGAAGCATTTGTTCGCGTGTAATTTGACTCATGTTTTCTTCCTCTTAACATTATCTAATTTGTGATCGTTTGACCGCACTTTAGCGCTCTTTCCAATATCCAATCCACTCTTTGAGTAATTGCATATTTTTCGTAATCGCGCCACCTTGCGGAATAAAATGCATCATATTAAGTCCATAATTGTCAGGTGTAATGCCTTCACCTACACTTGCAGGTAACACATCAAAACCTTGTTGTTGGAACAATAATTTTGCACGTTGCATATGCCATTCATTGGTGACTAAAATAATTTTGTGAATACCTTCTTTTTCCAATATTTGTTTGGTGAAAAGGGCATTTTCTTTGGTAGTAAGTGCTTTAGGTTCAATCCATTTAGTTGGCACATTAAAGAAGTTTTGGAGTTCTTCCGCAGCGATTTTTGCTTCAATGGCGCCAGTTGGACTCGCCCCTGTAATTAATAATGGCAAGTGCGTTTCTTTTTGCAAGAATGCGGCATAGCGTAAGCGTTCAAGTTGAATACCTGTTGAAGCTAATGGTGCATAAAGCTCTTTGTTATCACGTAAACCACCGCCAAGTAAAACGATCGCTTGCGCTTGTTGATAATCTTGCAGAGTTAAATGATCTTCAGTAATGAGACTGTCTTTAAGTACTTGTGCAGTGTAAGGAATGCTTAAAAGATAGAGTAGAGAGAAACCAAGTGCGGTCGAAATTCGGCTTAATTTTTTGAAATTGAATTTAGCTAGAATAAGTGAAAGTCCCCATAAAATTAAAATATTAAATGGGGGAAGAATCATGGCTGTAATCAGTTTTTTCAATTCAAACATTATTTATCCAATTCAACAAAATCTAGCTCTTTGGTCCATAATTTGGCATAGCTACTATTTTTACCATAAGAGTTATCGCAAACACGATTTGGAATTTCTAACAAGCAAGAGAAAATATGACCATGTAAGCGAGTTGTGGTGACTTTATCATTCGCTAAGAATACTTGTGCAACACGTTTTACAATGCGTTGAGTATAGGCATACCAAAACTGATGGCAGAGATCTTTCAGCCAACCCAGACCAAATTTATTGGCCATTTTACTCATTCGCCAGCTTACTGCTAAAACAACATCGTCTTCTGTTGAAAGAATATCTTCCCAGTCTTTTACATTGCTGTTAGCAGGCAGTTGAGCAAGGATATTTTTCTCGATATCACTCGCTTCAATATCTTTACGTAGGAAGTAAAGTTGCTCACCAGTTTTGCCTTGTTTCGTTTCCATGGTGCCATAAAGCTGATGAGCCATGTCCGGTGATAAATAAACATGATCAGAAAATTGAGCAAATAGATTCGCGGTTCTTTCGTCACGAGCCAGTAAATGACAATCACTGTGGCTACGGAAAAGTGCGGCTGATTTTTGCAGATTTTCTTCGTGTTTAAAATAAGCAGTTTGTGGCAACACAATAATGCGATTATTCGGGAAATTCGTCACCATTTCTTCACGGATCTTTTGGTGCTGCGAATAAAGATCGCCAAAATTACCGCCACCATGTAAAAGGATGGTGGTGTTTGGTGTAATTTTCGCTTTAACTTCTTCAAGATCTAAATCATATTCGCAACGTTTTAAGGTCACATTAATGTGGTGATCTTTAAAAAATTGCTCGGTTCCGTGATAAATCAGTAAATCGCCCACGTTCAAATGAAGCGGGTAGTCGAAATAAAATACGTCGTTTTTATCTTTGATCAGTTCGACAATAGGATTCAGTTTGTTTTTTAAATCAATAAGGAGTTGATTCATTTTTTTACTCTTTTCTTTAAATAGCTAAACAAGAAATTTTTTTCTGCTGTGTTTAATCCGAAGATTAAAATGACACAGATTAATACCATTTCTAAAATGATGGATTGTCCAATAAATTCCAATAAAGAATAGCTGCGGGTAGTATCGGATATATAGATGGTACCTAATAGCAGGCCAAACACCACGCCGACATTCACTAAATATGAGACAAATTCTTTGTGGTTAAATTTAATTTTTTTATTAATAAAATATAATCGATAGAGTTGTGAGATGACCATCGTACTAAATTTACCCACAAAGGCAAATACTGGATTATAACCTAGTGTGAACAAATAATAAGCCAAAGGCACCGTACAAAGATCGATTAATGCGACGATGATATTGTATTGTTTTACGGTGGATGTGCCAATGGCTAATGCACTCATCCAAAATGCCCCTGCCATTGCACTGATTAATAAGCAAGCAATAATAGCTTGTACGAGTTGCTCAGTATATTGCGGAAGATGATCACCTAACCAAAATGTCAGTAAGGTATGGGTGAAATACAATACAGGGGCAGAGAGAATCGCCATTAAATAAAGTGAGTATTTTGAAATACCAAGAATTAATTGGCGATTGCGATCGTAATCTTTTGCCGCATAAGACTGCACTAACTGCGGATTAGCCGCCATTTGGAAATTATTCACAAAGCTATAAACCGCACCTTCTACCTGGGTCGCAATGGCGACAGCTGCATTGACTGCCACGCCAAAGAATAAGTTAGACACCATATTCAAGCCTTGGGTCGAACCCACATAGGCAACTTGCCCCATGAGCATCCAACCTGAAAAACTCACCATTTCTTTGGTTTTGCTTAAATCTTTATATAGGCGGAAACGTGCAGCTTCTTTGAAGTAATATTTAGTGAATAACACATAAAGAGAGAGCACGATTAAACTGACTGAAAGCAATAAGCAGCCATAAGTAATCAACTTATCGTAATGCGTGATATGACTTAAGATAAAGACAGAAGTCAGTTTTAAAATGGTTTCACCTAATCCCAACCAAGCATAGAATCCCATTTTCTCATGGGCAACAATCATGGCATTGAATGGCACTTTGATGATTTCAACAAGAGCAATAATTAATGCTAATTGGTAAACGATATTTGCGGCTTGCAAGCGTTCAGCGGGGATCACCAATTTGTGATTTAAAAACCATAAACCGACGGTTTCGGCTAACACGAATACGATAAAAATAATGAGTAGGTGATTTAAGATGCTAATATTAAAGACTTTATTGACACGTTGAATGTCATTCGAGGCTTTTTCTACGTTAATAAAACGCTGAGTGGTGGCCGTCATTGTGCCATTAAAAAAGGAAAATAAGACCACCACACCCATCACAATGTTGTAGATACCAAAATCTTCCACACCCAATACCTGCAATACCACACGAGAGATATACAGCATCGCCCCCATGTTGAAGAGCATTCGGATGTAAAGAAATAGCGTATTTTTGGCAATGGTTTTATTTGACATTGTGAGAATGAAATTAGAAAAATTGGGGGAATTATAGGGGGGATTGGGATGTGTAGCAAGCCTTGAGAGACTTCTTATAAGTTCAATCGTATTTAGTAAAAAAAAGAAAAGGCTAAATATAAATTTAGCCTTTTATTATTTAGACGATGCAGACTGCCAAATCTAGTTGCTTATTATGGAACTGATGCAATGTGCCACGATGACCCACGCTCAAAATGATCATATTGGGTAACCGCTCTTTAATTGTTTTATAAAGGAGGTACTCGGTTGGCTCATCAAGTGCTGATGTGGTTTCATCTAAAAAGACCACTTCAGGTTTCGTTAGTAAAATCCGAATAAATGCCACGCGCTGTAATTCACCTGGCGACAAAATTGCCTGCCAATCGTTATCTACATCTAAGCTATGAAGATATTTATCCAAACAACAGTCAGTCAGTGTTTTTTCCAATTCAGGATGATAAGGATCAATATCTGGATAGCAAATCGCTTCACGTAACGTACCTTGTGGCATATAAGGGCGTTGAGGTAGGAACAAACTGGTCACACAAGGATGTTCCACCAGACCAACTGTTTCAAAAGGATAAATTCCTGCCATCGCTTTTAATAGCGATGTTTTTCCCGTACCAGAAGGCCCTTGAATTAATAAAGCATCACCATTTTTTAATTCAATATTCAAGTTATTAAGCAACAATCTGCCTTGGTCATCTTTAATACCAAAATTTGATAACGCAACACGGTTTGAGCATTTCATGGGTTGATGAACCTCTAAATGATCTAATTCATCCAACTTCGTCATAAAACCATAAAGACGATTTAAACGCGCTTGGTAGAGCGTAAATTCTTCATAGAACAAACGGAAGAAGGAAAGTGCGGTCATTAATCGGTTAAATGCTTGCACAGTTTGGTGCATATCGCCCAGTTTGATTTGTCCAGTGAAAAAACGAGGTGCTTGCAGCATTAACGGTAAGAGTTTTGCAACGCGCGTGACACTTCCATTAAAGCCGTCTAATCCCAACATTCTCAATACAATTGCCCAACGGTTATGAATGATTTGAGCAAATTTGTTTTTCAATAAGTGTTGTTCTTGCAGTTCGCCTTGATAGAAAGCGATACTTTCCGCATTATCCCGCACTCGAATCAAAGAATAACGGTAGTCACCATTGAGTTTTTCTTTATTGAAATTTAACTTGATTAAAGGATGACCAATCCAAACAGACATTAACGTTGCGAGGATAATAAAGGCGTAAATAAAGAAGACAACGCCTTTTTCGATATTTAATCCGAAAAGACTTAACACGCCAGAAAGAGACCAAAGGATGATGGTAAATTCAATAGTGGTCAGTACAGAATTAATCATACCGCGTACAATAGTGACAGTGCTACTGATGAATTCACGCGCATCTTGTTCAATACGTTGATCAATATTATCGGGTAGCTCTTTTTCATATTTGAGACGATAGTATTTTTTATTTTCTAACCATCGTTTAACCAGGATTTTATTCAAGCTTTCCAACCAACGGATTTCAAATACTTGCCGTAAGAAATAATCGGCAATGGAGTGGATCACTTGTACCAATACTAAGAGAGCATTTAGTTTTGCAAAGAACCAAAACTTATCCGCATCTAATTCCTGCATGGAGCTATAAAGCCCATTATAGAAAAAAGAATTGAGCACGCTGAAGCGCACTTCTAGCAAAATCATCGTAAACAATACCAGTAGCATAAGGATGATTTTGATGCTGTTACGACGATTAATCGAAGGGGATACAATATGCCAAAACTTTTGACCAAATGAGGTTTGCTTTAGCGCTATCATTACCACGCTAAAGCATAAAACTACCCAGAAAAGTGCGGTCAAAATCCAGCTTAAACTTGAGTTAAGTTCAGTTTGCCAATTCATTGATTATCCATAAAGTAAAAAACGAAAAAAGGGCGAAATATTCGCCCTAATATTGTGCGCTCAATTAAAACTCAATTTTCGTGTTGAAGATAAATTCACGTCCATAACCTAATGCAACAGGGATTAACGTGTTTGTTGCGTTACCAGAGGTGGATGGATAGTAAGTTTTATTTGTTAAGTTTTTACCGTTAAGTTGGAAAGATACTTTCTTGCCAGAGATTTTGGTATCGTAAGCAATAAAGGCATCATATACCACGGCATGAGGTAATTTGTATGCTTTGGTGTAATCACTGTTATAAGCATGCCAAGAACCTAAATAACGAGCACCTCCACCAACACGAATGTTACCAAAATCAAATTCACCTACGTTATAAGCTAAGAATAGAGAAGCTTGATGTTTCGGTACACCAGAAAGTTGTTGATTTATCGCATCAGGATAAAGCTCATTTTCAAGTGATTTTACCTTGGTGTAGGTATAGTTAGCCGCTACACTTAGGTTATCAGTAACTTGACCATTAAGATCGAATTCCATACCGCGAGAACGTTGTTTACCCACAATATTTAGTTGCGCACTTGAACCCGAACCAACGGCTTCAGCCACATTACGTTTGATGATATTGAATAATGCAAGTGTCGCGTTGAAGCCAGAGTTTTCGTATTTTGCACCAATTTCAAAAGATTTACCTTGTTCTGGTTTTAAATCGCCGCTAACAGGTGTTGCAACACTCATTTGTGGACGGAAAGACTCAGCGTAGTTAGCAAATGTCGCAATATGTGGCGTAAATTTATATACGGCACCTAATTGATACAATAATTTACCATCGTGCTGATCAGTATTGCCGGTTCTTGTTAGATTTTGGCCTTTTTTACAGTTTGCAGCATTTAAACAATGACGTCCCGCAAATTGATCAAAGTACTCATAACGTAAACCACCTGTCATGATAAAGTTATCTGTAAAGTAAGCGGTATCTTGAATATAAACACCAACGGTTTTGAGATGGTTATATTGGTAAGCGTTGCCGTTACCGTTTTTATGTTCAGCAACCGGATTGGTATAATTTGGATGATCGATATTGATATCAGAACTCATGATACCTTGGTTATAAATAGGTCCAATATCACGAATATTACGCATAACATCCACACCGGCTACAAAACGGTTGGCAATATCACCAATACCAAATTCACCGACGATATTTAATGTGCCACTATGAACACGTTGATCGCCTTGTTGTTGCTCAATAGCTCGGCGTACATGACGAGCGCTTAATTCTGGAGAGGTAATCTCGCCCTTTTTATTTTTAATAGCAGGGATCGCAACATCTTTAACATTGATATTTGTAATACGTGCTTGGTTATAGAAATATTTATAACGAGCATAGCTATAACCCGCATTTAATTTCCAACCGTCACTTAATTTGTGTTCGATTTTGAAATCAATGTTATCGGTTTTTGCCGTAGTTTCATTATTTGGTTCATCTAAACGACGTGATACAGGGATATCCGGTAATGCATTCGTTGCTGTTAAAAGATTTGTACCACGATCAAATGGCTCAAGAATATCTTTGTGTTCATAAGAAAGAAGCACTTTAGTTTTATCATTTTCCCAAGAAAGAGATGGTGCGTAAGTGGTATTTTTTACTTTGCCAAAATTACGCCAGTAGTCTTTTTCTTGTTTGTCATAGATAAAGCGGTAAGCAAAACCATTTCCTAAGCCACCAGTGAAATCTAATTGTGTTCCCCATAGGCTATGATTACCTAAAGTTCCTCCGATAACATAGCGTGGTGTTTGTTGTGGTTTTTTAGTAATGATATTAACCACGCCACCTGGATCTTGAATACCATAAAGCACAGATGCAGGCCCTTTTAAAACTTCAACGGTTTCAGTTGTCGCACTAAAGTTTTTAGCTGGGCCAGCTTGTAAACCGTTACGCATAATCGAGTTGTCACGGTTTCCACCAAAACCACGTTTCTGAATAGAGTCAAACATACCGCCTAATGTATTCGCTTGACTCACACCACTGACGTTATAAAGCGCATCAATGAGTGATTCAGGTTTGCGATCTTCTAGTAGTTTGGTCGAAAGAATATTTACCGTGTTTGGCGTGTCGAATACTGGCACTTCAGCTTTTGATACGACAGATGTCCCTGTCGTTTGATAACCATTTTGCTTAATACCCGTATCTTGAACGTTAATTTGCTCAAGCGTCTCGGTGTTTGTATCTACGGCTTGCTCAGTTTCTGCAAACGTAGAAATGGAAAAACTGGTTAAAAGTGCGGTTGAAATGAGGCTTAATTTAAAATTCATAATCGCTATCCCGATAGATAATAAAAGAGGCGCAAGTATAGCGAAAACGTTTTCGTCAATCAATGAAAATTATTTTCATTTGTACGGGTGATTCGTTCAGAAAGTATCCATTCAAATTCAGTAGGGGGATAAAAAGAAAAAATCCCAAGCTAAAAAACTTGGGATTGCAAGATGGTGCGACTAGCTGGACTCGAACCAGTGACCCCCACCATGTCAAGGTGGTGCTCTAACCAACTGAGCTATAGTCGCATAAAAGATGTGGCAGATGATAAACAGTTTTGAGGATGAAAACAAGAGGATTTGTTTTAAGTTAAATTTAGCTGCTAAAAAAATAACCAAAAATTGATTTAAAAAGTCTCAGTAGTTATTTTGATTTTATGCAGGTTTAAGCGTATAATGCGCAGCGTTTTTTATCTCGGATGAGCCGAAATTTAAAAAAGAGCTTTAGTAAATTGTAACCATTTGTGGAGTTTAGATAATGTCTAGAAAATTAAGAAGAACGAAGATTGTATGTACAATGGGTCCAGCAACAGACCGCGATAACAATCTTGAAAAAATTATCGCAGCAGGCGCTAATGTTGTACGTATGAACTTTTCTCACGGTACACCAGATGATCATATTGAGCGTGCAGAGCGTGTTCGTGCGATCGCGAAAAAATTAGGTAAAACCGTGGCAATTTTAGGTGACTTACAAGGTCCTAAAATTCGTGTTTCTACTTTTAAAGACGGCAAAATTTTCTTAAATGTTGGTGATAAATTTATTCTTGATGCGGAATTACCAAAAGGTGAAGGTAATCAAGAAGCCGTTGGTTTAGACTATAAAACACTTCCACAAGATGTTGTGCCTGGCGATATTCTTTTATTAGATGACGGCCGTGTTCAATTAAAAGTACTTTCTACTGAAGGTGCAAAAGTATTTACTGAAGTGACTGTTGGTGGTCCATTATCAAACAATAAAGGGATCAATAAATTAGGTGGTGGCTTATCTGCAGATGCATTAACTGAAAAAGATAAAGCAGATATCATCACTGCAGCTCGTATCGGTGTAGATTACTTAGCGGTATCTTTCCCACGTTCAAGTGCAGACTTAAACTATGCACGTGAGTTAGCAAAACAAGCTGGTTTAGATGCGAAAATCGTTGCTAAAGTTGAACGTGCTGAAACCGTAGTTGATGATGCATCAATGGACGATATCATCCTTGCTTCTGATGTAATCATGGTTGCGCGTGGTGACTTAGGTGTTGAAATCGGTGACCCTGAATTAGTTGGCGTACAGAAAAAATTAATTCGTCGTTCACGTCAATTAAACCGTGCGGTAATCACTGCAACTCAAATGATGGAGTCAATGATCAGCAACCCAATGCCAACTCGTGCAGAAGTAATGGACGTGGCAAATGCGGTATTAGATGGTACTGATGCGGTAATGCTTTCAGCAGAAACTGCAGCAGGTCAATATCCAGCTGAAACTGTAGCGACAATGGCTCGCGTATGTTTAGGTGCAGAAAAAATGCCTAGCATCAATGTTTCTCATCACCGTTTAGATCGTGAGTTCAGAGATATTGAAGAATCTGTAGCAATGTCTGCGATGTATGCAGCGAACCACTTAAGCGGTATTGCAGCAATCATTACATTAAGCCACTCTGGTCGTACACCATTATTAATGTCACGTATTAGCTCAGGTTTACCAATCTTTGCACTTTCTCGTGTTCAAGAAACATTAAACCGTTGCGCATTATACCGTGGTGTAACACCAGTTCATTTTGATGGTGAATCTCGTAGCTCTGCAGGTGCAAAAGCAGCGATTAACCTATTAAAAGAAAAAGGTTATTTAGTTTCAGGTGATCTTGTTTTATTAACACAAGGTGATGAATCAGAAGGTACAACTAACGTTTGTCGTACTTTAACGGTTGAATAATCAACATTCCTGAATGAAAAAGAGCGGTGGATTTTTCCACCGTTTTTTTATGTCTAAAATATTGAAAATATTGACCGCACTTTTTTCTTAAAACCACCTCATATTTGCGGTATCATAAGCACAGTTTTTTAGTTTAAATTGAAATCCTTATGGCATCACAACGACAAATCCAATCTTCCGATCAGAAAACTGAACAAGTTAGTATCCCGCCTCATTCCACTGAAGCTGAACAAGCCGTTCTAGGCGGTATTATGTTGAGTAATCAGCATTGGGATGGTATCGCTGAAAGGGTCATTGCTGAGGATTTTTACACTTTTGCACATAAAGCAATCTTCCAAACGATGGAAGAATTAATGCGTAACCAAACGCCGATTGATTTAATCACCCTTGATCAAGCCCTTAAGGCCAAAGGCATTAGTGATTCTGTAGGCGGTTTTGCTTATCTCGCAGATCTTTCTAATAACACCCCAAATGCTATTAATATTTTGGCTTATGCCGAAATCGTACGTGAGAAAGCGATTTTGCGTGAGCTTATTGCAGTGGGGAATCGTATTGCAGAAAACAGTTATTCCCCAAAAGGCAAAGACATCAAAATGGTGTTGGATGAAGCTGAAAGGGAAGTATTTGCGATCGCTGAAAAACGGAGTTCTTCAACAGAGGGCCCTCAAAACGTGCTCAGTGTGTTGGAAAGCACCATTGCTCGAATTGAAACCTTAGGTAAGCTTGAAAATCATAACGGTGTGACAGGGGTCACAACAGGCTTTGTTGAGTTAGATAAGAAAACAGCCGGTTTACAGCCTTCCGATCTCATCATTGTGGCAGCACGTCCTTCCATGGGTAAAACCACATTTGCAATGAACCTTTGTGAAAATGCGGCCATGGCAAGTGATAAGCCTGTATTGGTATTCAGTTTAGAGATGCCTGCTGAGCAAATTATGATGCGTATGATTGCCTCTCTCGCTCGCGTGGACCAAACCAAAATTCGTACTGGCCAAAACTTGGAAGAGGCGGAATGGAGCAAAATAGCCAGCGTGTTTGGGATGTTTAAGCAAAAAAACAATCTTTATATTGATGATTCATCAGGTTTAACTCCAACAGAATTACGTTCTCGCGCACGTCGTGTGTATCGCGAAAATGGTGGATTGAGCATGATTATGGTGGATTATCTTCAATTAATGCGCGCGCCCGCATTTTCAGATAACCGTACCTTAGAGATCGCCGAGATTTCTCGTTCTTTAAAAGCATTAGCGAAAGAATTAGAAGTCCCGGTTATTGCACTTTCCCAGCTTAACCGTACTTTGGAACAACGTGCAGATAAACGTCCGGTAAACTCAGACTTGCGTGAATCTGGCTCTATTGAGCAGGATGCTGATTTGATTATGTTTATTTATCGTGACGAAGTGTATAACGATAATTCCGAAGATAAAGGGGTGGCTGAAATCATTATTGGTAAACAACGTAACGGTCCGATTGGTCGTGTACGTCTAGCATTTAACGGTCAATTCTCACGCTTTGATAACCTTGCCGAACAGCGTGAATACAGAGATGATTATTAGGCAAGATAGAACGGATTAGAAAAATGAACGTAAAACCGGCAACAGCGAAAATTAGTTCGCTTGCCTTAAAACATAATTTACAAGTTATTAAAGAAAAAGCACCTCACAGCAAAATTATTGCCGTGGTAAAAGCAAACGCATATGGTCATGGCGTGGTATTTGTTTCATCTGCTTTAGAAAGCATGGTAGATTGCTTTGCCGTAGCGCGTTTAGAAGAGGCGTTATCGTTACGCTCTAACGGTATTATCAAACCGATCTTATTGTTAGAAGGCTTTTTTGATGAAAAAGATTTACCCATTATTGCGGTAAATAACATCGAAACGGTGGTACATAACCGTGAACAGCTTGAAGCATTAAAACGAGCTGTAGTACCAAGTCCAATCAAAGTCTGGTTGAAGATTGATACGGGGATGCACCGTTTAGGTGTGTCGCTTGATGAAGTGGACTATTTTTATCAAGAGCTGAAAAAACTCCCTCAAATTCAACCGCACTTAGGTTTTGTTAGTCATTTTAGCCGTGCTGATGAGCTGGATTCCGATTATACGCAAGTTCAGCTTGATCGTTTCCTTCAGGCGACAAAAGATAAAGGTGGAGAAAGAACCATTGCGGCATCGGGCGGGATTCTATTTTGGCCTGAAGCCCATTTAGATTGTATTCGACCAGGGATTATTATGTACGGCATCTCACCAACGGATACTGTCGGTGCTGAATTTGGTTTAATCCCCGTGATGAACTTAACTTCTTCATTGCTTGCGGTGCGTGAACATAAAAAAGGTGAACCTGTTGGCTATGGTGGCATTTGGACCAGTCCGAAAGATACCAAAATTGGTGTTGTCGCTATTGGATACGGTGATGGATATCCGCGTGATGTGCCAGAAGGCACGCCAGTTTATCTAAATGGTCGTATTGTTCCTATTGTCGGTCGCGTCTCAATGGATATGCTAACGGTAGACTTAGGCGCAGATAGCCAAGATAAAGTAGGTGATGAAGTGATTTTATGGGGTAAGGAATTACCAATTGAAACGGTAGCTAAATACAGTGGTATTTTAAGCTATGAATTGATTACAAAATTAACCCCTCGTGTTATAACAGAATATGTCGATTAATTGTTTTTGTAAGAAAGCAAAAATGTAAAGAATTCAATTTTTAAAAGGAAATATTCATGAAAAACATCAACCCAACCAATACACAAGCTTGGAAAGCACTTGAAGCTCATCAATCTCAGCTGGCTAATACCACGATTGCTGATTTGTTCAAACAAGAACAAAATCGTTTTAACGATTATTCTTTAAATTTTGAAAATCAAATCTTAGTGGATTTTTCAAAAAATAAAATTAACCAAGAAACCCTCAAATTGCTTCGTCAATTAGCCAAAGAGTCTGCATTAGATGAAGCGATTAATGCTATGTTTACAGGCGAGAAAATTAATCGCACAGAAAATCGAGCTGTATTACATACCGCACTTCGTAACCGTTCAAATACACCTGTCTATGTAGATGGCAAGGATGTGATGCCGGAAGTGAATGCTGTATTAGCGAAAATGAGCGCGTTCTGTGATCGTGTGATTTCAGGTGAGTGGAAAGGTTATACCGGAAAAGCAATTACTGATGTGGTGAATATCGGTATCGGTGGTTCAGACTTAGGCCCTTACATGGTGACTGAAGCACTTCGTCCTTATAAAAATCACTTGAATATGCACTTCGTTTCAAACGTGGATGGAACCCATATCGCTGAAACGTTGAAAAAAGTGAATCCTGAAACCACACTTTTCTTAGTGGCTTCTAAAACCTTCACCACCCAAGAAACTATGACCAATGCGAATTCTGCACGTGATTGGTTATTGGCGGCAGCGAAAGATAGCAGCGCGGTGGCAAAACACTTTGCCGCACTTTCGACCAATGGTAAAGCGGTAGCAGAATTTGGTATTGATACAAACAATATGTTTGAATTCTGGGATTGGGTTGGTGGCCGTTATTCTTTATGGTCTGCAATCGGTCTTTCAATCGCACTTTCAATTGGCTTTGATAATTTTGAAGCACTCTTAAGTGGTGCGCATGAAATGGATAAACATTTCCGTACTGCACCATTAGAAAAAAATATCCCAGCGACATTAGCGTTAGTAGGCTTATGGAATACCAACTTCCTCGGTGCACAAACTGAGGCAATTTTACCTTATGACCAATATTTACACCGTTTTGCGGCTTATTTCCAACAAGGCAATATGGAATCAAACGGTAAATATGTCGATCGTAATGGCAATGTTATCCGTGATTATCAAACCGGCCCAATTATTTGGGGCGAACCAGGTACAAATGGTCAGCATGCGTTCTATCAATTGATTCACCAAGGTACGATGTTAATTCCTTGTGACTTTATCGCGCCAGCACAAAGTCATAATCCATTAGGTGACCATCACAGCAAATTGTTATCCAACTTCTTTGCACAAACTGAAGCACTTGCTTTCGGTAAAACCAAAGAAGAAGTTGAAGCAGAGTTTGTGAAAGCGGGTAAATCGTTGGATGAGGTAAAAGACATTGTGCCATTTAAAGTCTTTACCGGTAACAAACCGACCAACTCTATTTTAGTGCAAAAAATGACACCATTTGTTCTTGGCGCATTAATTGCAATGTACGAACACAAGATTTTTGCACAAGGTGTGATTTTCAATATCTTTAGTTTTGACCAATGGGGCGTGGAATTAGGTAAACAACTAGCGAACCGAATTCTTCCTGAATTGGCAGACAAAGAGAAGGTTTCAAGCCATGATAGCTCAACCAATGGATTGATTAACCAATTCAAAGCATGGCGATAATATAAAAAAAGTGCGGTCAAAACAGACCGCACTTTTTTATTTTCATTAAACTGATTTGACTTTCCACATACAGCCTACGCTGATAAAAATTAGTGCCACAGCAACATAAAAAACAGAGTTGTAATGCCAAATTTCCGCAATAATACCCGCAATAGGTCCTCCGATAATCCAACTACTTTTCGCTGCATTACTAAATAAGGTGGTGGCAGTACCCATTTTAGTTGGCATTAAGTCTTGGAAATACACCATGCCAATCGTAGCGGTAATACCGATAAAAATCGCATTAAGCATTTGTAATCCGATAAGCTGCCAAGTTTGTTCAGCGAATAATAAACTTGAATAGAAGGCGAGCCCTGAAACTAAAGCAATCATCATCAAGCGTTTTTTACTGAAATATTTGGTGAGATAACCCGCAAATATCATCACAGGAATTTCCAATCCCGCAGCCGTCCCCATTAATGTTCCCGCCAGTTCTTTGTTTAAATGTAATTCATTAATCACAAATAATGGCATATTAATGAGATACATGCTGTTACAGGTCCAAAGTAATAGGTTAGCGATGAACAAGTAAATCACACTTTTTCTTGGTGGCGCATTGTCTAAAACCTCTTGATTTTTAACCGCACTTTGACGAGGAATTTTCGGCAATAATTTGCTGACGCCTGCACATAGTAAAAAGGCAGAACCTGCCACCAAATACATGTAATCAAAGCCCCAGTTTAACGCAATGAAAAAAGAAAGTGGTGGCCCAACAATCCAAGCCAATGAGATTTGAGTTCGCATAATTGTGGTGAACATCACCGCTTCACGGTGACTACTTTCAGCATATTCTCGCGCTAAAGCAAAAGATTGCGGATTAGCGGATGAACCTAGCCCTAATAGCATTGTGCCGATAATAATTAACACATAATAATTTCGGCTATAAGCAAAAATCAGACAGCCAAGCACAGCAATTAAACAGCAAACAATCATCACTTTGCGACGGTCATCTTGCTTATCAGAATATTTTGCGAGAATTTGGCTCAAGATAATGCCAATAATGGCATTGACTGAATAGAACAAGCCCACAAAAAAAGGTGAAACTTGAATCTCTTGAGAGAGATATAAACTCAAGGTCGGTGTTTGAAAGGCAGAGGCAATCCCTGTTAAAAAGGCAATCAATAGAAAATTGAACGCCACAATATTGGATGGCGTTGCGTTTTGTTTTTGAACAAACATAGTCATTAATTTTAATAAAAGAACATAGTTGGAAATAAAAGTGCGGTTAATTTTAACCGCACTTTCATGTTTTATTTTGTTGCGTTAGAACGTTTATCTAATTCAGATTTGATCTTAGCCATATTTTCTTGCGTGAAGAAATTATCAATATTTTTCCAAACAGAATGATAGCCGTAAGGGCCTTGTTGCATTTCACGTTTGGCTTCATTGAGATCCCAATTTTGATAAATCACTCGGTAGCTTGCAACAATTAAGCCAGTTCTGTCAGCGCCATGATAACAATGCACTAAAACCGCACCATTTTTTTGGTGTTGTTTGATTTGCCACAGAATATCAGCCACTTCATCTGGACTGATTGACCAAGTAAGTAATGGGGTATTAATCAAGTTGATCTTAGTATGACCAAATGCTTGTTTATCATCATTACGGTCAAAAAAGCGTAAATTCACAATCGTGTGAATATTCAACTTATTTAATAATGTTTCAGATTGCGGCTCTAATTGCTCACTACGGTAAAATTTATTATCAATCTGATATAAATTTTCCTGTTCGCTGATTAGCGTTGCCCAATGTTCTGTATTTTTTGGCGGTTCATTTGGTGTTGTCGTACAGGCGACTAATGAAAAAGCCGTTAAAGCAAAAAGAACATTTTTGCTCATTTTGTATAAATTGAAATGAGTTTGTTTCATAAAAACCTTTTAAATATATTGAATAGCCGGTAAATAACCGATCATTAAATCTAACGGACGATTGCTGGTTATTGTATTCTCTCTGTTCTCAATGAAAAATCTTGATGTCATCGCTTTTTCACCGTGATTCAAGAAAATTTCAATAATTGAGCGATCAAAGAAGATTTCAACGGTCTGCAAATTTTCAAATTCGCAGAAACGTTTCGTATCGAATTTCTCCATTAATTCCGTTTGTTCGCTTTGACTGCGATCTAAGCAGATCAAGCCATTTTCATAAGATAGGCGCAGTGATTGTCCTTTTTCATTTTGGAAGAAGATTAAGTCAAAGGCTTGGTTATTTGCCTCAAATTTTACATAAGCACGATCTAAATTAGCAATATCCGCTTTTTCATCAAGATGAAGCGCAGAAAGTGCGGTCAGATTTTTGTATATTTTATCAATCGGGCGTTGATAAATTTTCGAACCTTCTAAACGCAATTCTCTTGGTAAAGTTAAAGATGAATGCCATTTAAATTTATCTGTTGGGTAAGTTAAATCTGGCAAACCAATCCAACCGAAAAGCACGGCATGAGTTTGGTTATCTAAGCCTGCAAATGTTTGTGGTGCGTAGAAATCAAAGCCCTGATCTAATTCGCTAATATATTCTGCTTCAAAGGTTAAATCTGTTAATTTCCCCACAGCATAAGTCGCATGATAATTATTTTGGAATTGATGTGCTTCCTGATCTTTACCTTGTGGCGACCAAATAAACACATCTTTATCACCGAGCTTCAATAGGTCAGGGCATTCCCACATAAACACGTTTTTATTGTCAAAAGCGGGTAAAGAAAGCTCACCTAATAAACGAGGCGTATCTTCAAGATTGTCCATTTCAAAAATAATGGCTGTCCCTGTGAGGTTTTCTCGCTGTGCACCACAGATAAAACGGATTTTCCCGTCTTCAGTAAAATACGGTTTAGGATCACGAACATGCTCTGTATAACCTTCAGGCGCATTTTCAATTAACGGACGTTTGCTAAGCAATTTCCCATTAAGATCAAAAATCGCTAAATTTTGATAAGGCACGCGTTGATTATCACTTGGTCGACGAGTATTGCCGGTATAGAACATGGCCAATTTGTCACCAACTTTTAAAGCGCCACCAGAATAACAGCCGTGAGACTCAAAAAGCTCGCAAGGAATCAGATCATCTGCTGATTGATAATGTTGGAAGTCTTTTGTGATTAAATGCTTCCAATGTTTCATCCCGTGAATTGCATCGAATGGAAACCATTGGTAGAACAGATGATACTTTTCACCATCAAAAATCAGACCATTCGGATCATTCATCAAGCCAGTTGGTGGGGCAATATGAAAGTGCGGTCGGAAATCCTTGTCTTTTTGCACAGTTTGAGCAATTTCCGCAAGTTCGCCTTTTTCTGCGGCTAAAATACTTTTGTATTTGCCATTATTGAAAATAATCATAATTTAATCTTATTTTGGTAAGGTATTTTTTAAGCAATCATAGCGTTGATTCATTGCTTCAGCCCATGTTTTTAATGATTTGATGGTTTCATGTTGTGACGCATGAGTCCAAGCATCGCGAAATAATAGAAAATCAATTGCACACACGGCATTCAATGTGCCGATATTTAATTCTTCACCAAAACTATCAATGGCTTTTTTTAGTTCAATTAAGCTTCGCTCAGTGCGGTCAAAAATTTGCTGATGACGTTCAAGCCACCATTGCTCTTGTGGACGAAGGCATTTTTCAGGTGCTACGGATATTTCATTCTCTAAAATACCATCGGCTAAATAATGTAAACGGAGAATTTCCCAACGTATCTCGTTGTTTCCATAAAGTGAAGGTTGCGTACCAATGTGATCGAGATATTCAGCAATGAGTGAACTGTTATAAAGCCATTCACCATTTTCTCGTTGTAATGCCGGTAAACGACCAAGAGGATTGTCTAAGTTATGTGGTGAGTTCTTATCTAAGCCACTGCTTGCGAGGAGTAATTCAACATGATCTTGCAATTGATGATATTGCACTACAGCACGGGCTTTTCTAGCATAAGGGCTAGAGTTCGAATACCAAAGTTTCATAAATACGTCCTAAATTATTTTCATAAATAAAAGGTGCAGCTATTTGCACCTTTGCACGCTAATTCGCTAAAAATGCGGCTAATTGTGTTTGATTTGGCAGAGCAGACATCGCCCCTTTTGCTGTCGTAGCAAGGGCGCCACAAGCATTGGCTTGACGGATAATTTGCACAAGCACCTCATTTTCTTTCCAGTTTGGATGCTGTGAAAGTCCAGCAAGCAGACCACCAACGAAGGCATCGCCAGCACCCGTTGTATCAACAGGTTGTAAGGCTTTTCCAGAAATCACATCTTTCTTACCTTCTAAGTGATAAAGTGCACCATCTTTACCCAAGGTCACGATAATCAATTTTTCAGGATAAAGTGCGGTCACTTTTTCAAAGGCTTTTTCAAGGCTATCAGTATTAGTCAAAAGCGTTAATTCTTCTTCAGAGAATTTCAATACGTCAGCTAATGCAACTGCTTCCATTACCACGGTTTTCATTTCTTCTAGGCTAGACCAAAGTGATTCACGTAAATTAGGGTCAAAAGAGAAGAAACCGCCAGCGGCTTTAACACGACGAATGGCTTCGAAAGTCGCTTCGCGTGATGGATTATTAATCAGCGCGATAGAGCAGCAATGCAGCCATTCACCTTGTTGGAATGGGGGTAAATCGCTAGCTTGTAAAAACTGATCCGCACTAGGGTTTACCATAAAGGTAAAGCTACGTTCGCCATTATCTAAGCCGACGATAACTGTAGAGGTGCGATGTTGCGGATCTAAAATCATATGTTGTGTATTCACATTTTCCGCATTTAAGGTATCTTGCATAAATTGGCCAAGCGGATCATTACCTACACGACCAATAAAGGCACTCGGGCTGCCTAAGCGTGCGACACCAACAGCCACATTTGCAGGGGCGCCACCGGCACAGCGTAAATAATGATTTTCACCGTCAGGAATAAGATCGACAACCGCATCACCGGTTACCCAGATTTTTTGGCTCATTTAATTTTCCTTCTATTGTGGATATCAGTTAAAAAATAACCGCACTTAAAAAGAGCGGTCATTTTCATAGGTGTTTTATGCGATGGTTACGCGTGCGAATTTACGCTTACCGACTTGGTAAACATTCGTGCCTTTTGGCGCGTTGGCTTTCATGTCTTCGACTTTTTCACCATTAATTTTCACACCACCTTGTTTCGCTGAGCGAATTGCTTCAGAAGTAGAAGGAACCAATCCTGCTTCTTTTAATAAGGTTGCTAAACCAATTTCGCCTTCAAAGGTGAATTCAGGCATTTCATCTGGCATTGCACCTTTTTGGAAACGGTTAATAAATTCTTGCTCAGCCGCCTCTGCAGCTGCTTCATCATGGAAACGTGCGATGATTTCTTTGGCTAATAAAATCTTCACATCACGTGGGTTTTTACCATTTTCCACTTCTGCTTTTAATTCCGCAATTTCAGTGAGTGGGCGGAAAGAAAGTAAGTTGTACCAATCCCACATTAATTCATCAGAGATCGACATGATTTTACCGAACATATCGCTTGGTGCATCTGTCACGCCGATGTAGTTACCTAATGATTTAGACATTTTCTTCTCACCGTCTAAACCAACAAGTAATGGAAGCGTAATTGCTACTTGAGGTTTTTGACCGGCTGATTTTTGTAATTCACGACCAACAAGTAAGTTGAATTTTTGGTCAGTACCACCAAGTTCCACGTCTGCTTCTAATGCAACAGAGTCATAACCTTGTAATAAAGGATAAATAAATTCGTGAATTGCGATAGGTTGATTGTTACCAAAACGTTTTTTGAAGTCATCACGTTCTAGCATACGCGCTACGGTGTAGTTACTTGCTAAACGGATCATCCCTTCAGTACCCAATTTACCCAACCATTCAGAGTTGAATACGATTTTCGTTTTTTGTGGGTCTAGAATTTTGTAAATCTGTTCTTTATAGGTTTCCGCATTGCGAAGCACATCTTCGCGGCTAAGCGGTGGGCGAGTGGTATTTTTACCAGATGGGTCACCGACCATACCCGTGAAATCACCGATTAAGAAATAGACTTCGTGGCCTAATTGTTGGAATTGACGAAGTTTGTTTAATACCACGGTATGCCCTAAGTGAATATCCGGAGCAGTTGGGTCTGCACCAAGTTTAATTTTAAGTGGGCGATTTTCTTTTAGTTTTTCGATTAAATCTGCTTCAGAAAGAATCTCATCAGTACCGCGTTTTAGTTCTGCGAGAACGGTATTAATATCAGTCATTCTATTTCCTAATGTTATTTCAATATTAAAGGCTACATTATAGAGATTATTCGACAAATTTGAATGCCTTGTTGTAAATTAAATGGAAAAAGGCCGCATAAATATGACTATTCTGCGGCCTTGTTTATCTTGATGTATTAACTTTTACAAGAGTTACCTTTTTTCTGAATCTTGCCAAAATCATTATGTGCATCAGGTTTACTCATATTATTAGGGGCGCCTTTTTGTACTGGATATTTTGAATCCATTTGCCAAGCATTCCAACCACCATCATAGACATAAGTATTTTTCCATCCCATCATATTGGTCATAAACCAAGGTACACTAGCACGCCAGCCCGTACCGCAATAAAATGCAAGGTGATCATCTTTATTAATACCTTGTTGTTTCCAAAGTTCGACGATTTCTAACGGATTACGCAATGTATGATCGGGGTCGTAGTAATCGGCTAGATTTGATGAATCTGTACCCGCAAATCCCCATATTGCACCATAGGGTTCACCTTTTACGGGAATGTAATCATAACCACTTATTTTTCCGGTGTATTCATCCCATGAACGATTACTGATTAGCTTCAAGCCATTTTCCTTTTGCGCTTTAATGACATCATCAGGCATTGAAAGGTTGATTTCAGGATGTTGAGGAATGGTTGTGCCGAAACTTGCGACTGGAGTAGGAATATTTACTTGAGTTTCAGTAGGTAAATTCGCATCGACCCAACCGGTTAAACCACCGTTTAGGAAACGGACATCTTCTACACCCGCCCATTTTAACGCCCATAATACTCGTAAAGCAGCAAGTTGATTTTCTGAATACAGTACAATCGTTTTGTCTTTAGCAATGCCGTTTTTAATTAAGTTTTGTTCAATAACGTTTGGTGTAGATAAATTCCAAACAGGATCGTTTTCAATCCAATCCGTATTAAAATGGTACGCCCCAACAATATGTTGAGTGTAGGATTTAGCTTTTTCCAGATCCCCCCAAGATACTTCAAATACCATGAGCTTATCGTTTGTGTAAGTTTCTGGTTTTTCTCCATGAATGACTGCATTCAGCCATTGAGGTGATACGCTTAATTGATAGTTTGGAAATGACTCAAGCGGGTAGTCGGCATTGGCATAATTAATAAAGTCTTTAAAGACTTTTACCTTATAACCTTTAGCAGCAAATTCAGTGCTGATACGTTGTAAATCATCCAAATTGCTGTCATAGAAAACAATTGTTTTATCTTTACTAATTCCTTTGTCTTTAGCAAAGCTTTCAAATTTATCATCAGCAATATAATCTAACCATGCTGTCGTAAATTGAATCGCACCTTTAATATGTCCACCTTTGGTGGCGTTTTGATCTTTAAATCCGTTGTACAGACTGTCGTGACGAGTATCTACAATCAAATAAGTGGGGTTATCGATATTTTTGAGAAGTTCTTCCGTGCTAATTTCGGTGACTTTATTTTGTTCACAAGCCGTTAATAAGGCTAGTCCTCCAAGCAATAAAGCAACTTTGTTTTTTTTCATCATATCCTCCTTGAATATTAAATTCGACATTGTGTTGTTTTAAAAATAAAGGTGCTGAGCCAAACCCCAATAAGTATCATCCCTGTAGCGGTCCATCCTTGGGCAGAAAAATAAGCGGTAGCAACTAATGAATTTGTCACTGTGCAACCGCCAGCCAAACTAGCACCGATACCCATTACCACTCCACCTAGTAAACGGCGGAATAGCATATCTGGTGGTGGAAGAGTTAATTTGAAATCAGCACAAACTTTAGCACTGACAAAGGAACCTATGATAATACCTATAACAAATAAGCTTCCCCAGTTTAGATAGCGCTGTTGACCCGTCACAATATATTGAATGACATTGGCTGTAGGTACAGCAATACCATAACCATAATTACGTCCGGTTTGTGCACTTAAATACCATGCTAGCACCCCAAGCATGCCTATCAATGCTGCACCAGTGAATGGAGATAAGTATTTGAAACGTTTATTAGGATCTTGGAATTGATAGCGAGGATGCTGTATTTGATATATAAGCAGTAGTACCGTAATAAGGCATAAGGAGATGACTAGCCACCATGGGTTTATTTGCAGTTTTTGGTAGAAGTTATCGGTTACCATATTTTGTTGAAGTAACGGCGCAAGCCAATGTTTTAGTATGCCACTTTGTGCAGAAGCCACAGTTAGTGCAAAACTAAACAATGCCAGCCAAGCACCTACAATGCCTTCACCACTACGAAACCATGTGCCACTACCACAACAACCGGCAGATGCCATACCGAAGCCAAAGAGAAGTCCACCCAATACAGTCGCAGATAGAGAAAATTCCCCATTGGGCAACTCAATAAGCTCATAATGTTGTAGTGTGAAAAATCCTATGGATTGAATAGATATTGCAATACAAAGTGCGGTGGGGAATCGGAAGTTTTTTTGCGTAAAAATATTCCGAAAGCCAGAAACAAAGCAGAATTGAGAACGTTGTAATAGAATGCCAAAGAGCACTCCGATGATAAGACCACTTAACATAGATTAAACCTTAATACATATGATAATGGCAATGATTAGAGCACAAAATTGTATCAAATAAAATATCTGAAGCTATTTTTTATACATATTTTTGATTTAGATAAAAAAAAACGCCTATTTGTGGGGAAATAGGCGTGAAGTTGGAGTGATTATCTGTTTGTTTTTGGAATGGTTAGATGATAACTATTCTCAAATACATTGTCAACAACAAAATGCAAATAATTCTCAATTATTTTTTTAATCGATGTAAGGTACACTTTCTGTGAGAGAAAGTGCGGTCGGAATGCCATCTGAAATTTCAAATTTTCCCGCATAAGCATAAGCTTCAACGCCCTGAGATTTGGCGTCTTTTAAAAGGCGATCATATTCAGGATCTACAAACTCAGCGATTTTAAAACGATCGAAGCCATCATGTAATCCAGCAAAGAGAACAACCGCGCGATGTCCTTGTTTTTTCATGGCTAAAAGCTCACGAACATGTTTTTGTCCACGGGTAGTAACGGCATCGGGAAACATTCCTAATGTACCTTTTACGAAGGTGATTGATTTCACTTCAACATAACAATCTGGCAAGCCTTCACCTTTAAGCAAGAAGTCGATACGGCTATTTTCTTCACCATATTTCACTTCAGGATAAATTTCATCGTACACAGAGAGTTCTTTAATTTGTTTATTTTGCAAGGCTTCAAAGACTAACTGGTTGGATCTGTGCGTGTTAATACAAACAAGTTGGCCATTTGCTAATTGTGTTAATTCCCAACTATGTGGATATTTGCGCGTTTGGCTATCAGAATGAGAGTACCAAACGGTATCACCTTTTTCACCACAGCCAGTCATTGCACCAGTGTTTGCACAATGAATGGTGATCACTTCGCCATTTGGTAATTCAATATCAGTCAAAAAGCGTTTATAGCGACGAATTAATTTTGCGAATTGTAGAGTAGGGAGTTGCATAGCGTATTCCTTGTTAAAAGAAAGTGCGGTCGAATTTTATGACGAAATTGACCGCACTTTGTTCTTATGAATGTTTAGTAAATATTAAACAATTATTCAATGGCATATTCAATAGTGACGACTAAGCGTGCTTTTTTCTCAATGGTGCTTGTGTCGTAGCTACCAGTATAATCGCTAGAGTCATCCGCATCGGGATTTGGTGCTTGAATGTAGAATGGCCCTTGTGAAGCGGATTTTAACACGCCAACTTTTACGTTACTGGTTTTCGCGAACTCTTCAGCGCGAACATGTGCATCTTGTGTGGCTTTTGAAATTAATTCACGTTTTATTTGTTCAAGGTTTTCTAAGTAGTAATTTGGATCACCAAAACTAATGTCTTGGTTGTTGGCAACCAATTGATGAATATTAGTGAGAGCTTTCTGTAACTTCGTCAATTCTTTAGTTGAAATTCGGATTGATCTTGATGCATCAAAGCCATTTTCTCTACTTTTGGTTTCACCTTTTTCATTTTCGTAATAGTCAGTATGAGTAGATACATCTAATTCGGTGATTTCTCGATTTTCATCAGCGAAACCTTGTGCTTTAAGGAAACGAACGGCTTCATTTAAGTTTTTCTGATTCGCTGCCATTGCATCATTATAAGTTTGCCCCCAACCGCTTACACGAATAACCCATGTACCTTGTGTTGAGGTGTAGTGACTTTCTGCCAAGCCTTTAACTGAAATAGAGCCGGTCTGGCGTAAATTTTTAAATTGATTACCTAAGATAAACGCTGATGCCATCAATCCAACTGCAAGAATGATGCCAAAAATAGCGAGATAAGATTTTTTGCTGTTCATATAATGTCCATGATGTGGAATAAAAGAGTGCTTATTATAATGTAATTCAACTTATTGAGTAAGTTAATTTATTCACTATAACGCATATAAAAAATAACTTTAAAAGTTGACCGCACTTTTACCTTCCTAAATTTAAACATCAAAATAAATTCTTGATTTACCATTGACTTTTTTAGCTGTAGCCCTTACTTTACGAAGTGATGTTTCACCAATTTTATTCTTTGTAAAATAAGGAGCTTTTATGCAATCTCGCATTGTGGTTAATTCACAGGAAGAATCACTACTTAGCACACATAAAGTGCTACGTAATACCTATTTCTTATTGGGATTAACGATGGCATTTTCGGCAGTTGTTGCTTATATTTCTATGAGCTTGAACTTGCCTTATCCAAACCTTATCGTATTGCTCGTAGGCTTTTACGGTTTACTTTTTGTGACAAACCGTTTAGCAAATAGTGCGTGGGGGATTTTGGCTGCATTCGCGTTTACAGGGTTTATGGGTTATACCATTGGGCCAATTTTAAATATGTATGTGGCGAGAGGAATGGAAGATTTGATTATGCTTGCTTTCGCAGGTACCGCTATCGTCTTCTTTGCATGTTCAGCTTATGTGCTAACAACGAAGAAAGATATGTCTTTCCTTTCTACCGCGATTTTCTCATTATTTATCGTGTTATTGTTAGGAATTGTGGCAAGTTTCTTCTTCCAAATTCCAGCATTAGCGGTAGGGATCAGTGCATTGTTTGTGGTGTTCTCAACAATGACAATCCTTTATGAAACCAGCAATATTATTCACGGTGGCGAAACAAACTATATTCGTGCAACAGTGAGTATTTATGTGTCAATTTACAACTTATTCATTAGCTTATTAAGATTACTTTCTATCTTCTCAAGCGATGATTAGTCAGTATTAAATTTAAAGACGCTCCTTATTAGGGGCGTTTTTTGTTTTGAACTAATTTTCTGAAGAGAAGTCTTAGCATACAGGTTCGCTAGTTGAACCTATTGATAATAAAATAGGAGTTTTTATGAAATCTTTAAAATCACTTTTAACATTAACATCACTCGCATTAGCGGTATCAGGTTCTGCATTAGCAACGAATACTTCCGTATTGCCAACAAAAGAAGATGTTGTAAGCAATTCAAAATCAATGGTTGAAAGCACAAAAGCTGATATGAAAAATGCAGCAAATGATAAGCTTAAATCAATGACAGATAGTGCAAGTTCAACAAAATCAACTGCATTAGATAAAGTAAAAGAGGCTAAAGAAAAAGCGACATCTGTAAAAGATGCAATGAAAGATAAAGCAACTTCTGCAAAAGATGCGGTAAAAGAGAAAGCATCAGCTTTAAAAGAAAAAGCGACTGAGAGTAATCAACCCTCAATTAAAGATAAAGCTACTGAAAAATTAAATTCAGTCAAAGAGAGTGCAA
Source organism: Haemophilus sp. HMSC71H05 (assembly GCF_001838635.1). Taxonomy (NCBI): domain Bacteria; kingdom Pseudomonadati; phylum Pseudomonadota; class Gammaproteobacteria; order Pasteurellales; family Pasteurellaceae; genus Haemophilus; species Haemophilus sp. HMSC71H05. Next base: position 183,641 of record NZ_KV838026.1, on the reverse strand, counting down.
AAGAGAAAGCGTCTGATGCAAAAACAAAAGCAGCAGATAAAGTAAAAGAAGTGAAAGAAAAAGCAGCTTCTACAAAAGATGCAGCCAAAGAGAAAGTCGCTTCTTCTGCAAAAGTGAACGTCAATAAAGCGGATGCTGAAACCTTACAAAAACTTTCTGGTATCGGTGAGAAAAAAGCACAAGCTATCATTGATTACCGTAACAAAGTGGGTAAAATCAAAAACGCTGCCGAACTTTCAAATATTGATGGTATCGGTGAAGCCACAATTGAGAAAATCACACCATTCTTAAGTTTCTAAGAAAGCATAGATAAAACAGACCGCACTTTATGTGCGGTTTTTTTATTGAAGTAGATCACAAAATTGTAACAAAGTGTGATTTGGAGGATTATTTCTTTTTTTATCCTATGTATAATGTGCGGACAACATCATGTAATACAAGGGGTAGATATGCAGCATTATAATGCCTTTGATGAATGGTTGGCTTCAACTGCTTTAGGTGGGGCAAATCAATCGTATATTGAAGAGTTATACGAAAGTTATTTAGAAGATCCATTTTCAGTCGATGAAAGCTGGCGAGCCACATTTGATGCATTGCCAAAAACAACCGCCGCAGAGCAACCACATTCACCAGTGCGTGATTATTTCCGTCGTTTAGCAAGAGAAAATACAACAGAAGCCGTGACGGTTATCGATCCAGAAGCCAGTGCGAAATTAGTCAAAGTTCTCCAATTTATCAATGCTTATCGTTTCCGTGGCCATTTAGAAGCGAAACTAGACCCAATCAATTATTATCGTTGGAAAGTCTCCAGCGTACCTGAGTTGGATTACCGTTATCACGGTTTTACCGAGCAGGATCTCAATGAAACCTTCAATATTAATCACTACGTTTATCATCGCGATAACATCAAATTAGGTGATTTAGCTAAAATGCTGAAAGAGACCTATTGTGGCTCAATTGGTCTTGAGTTTATGCATGTTCAAGATATGGAGCAGAAAAGTTGGCTACAAAGCAAATTAGAAAGCCAATTAAATAAACCGCTCTTTACTAAAGAAGAAAAAATTAATTTATTAAGTGAATTGACAGCTGCAGATGGCTTAGAACGCTATCTTGGGGCGAAATTCCCGGGTGCAAAACGTTTCTCTTTAGAGGGAAGTGATGCCTTTATTCCATTGATGAAAGAAATTATTCGCCATGCGAGCAAACAAGGTGTACAAGATGTCATGTTTGGTATGGCACACCGTGGCCGTTTAAATATGTTAGTGAATGTGCTCGGTAAGAAACCCGAAGATCTTTTCGATGAGTTTGCGGGTAAACATTCAGGCGAGCGTACAGGTGACGTGAAATACCACCAAGGTTTCTCTTCTGACTTCGCGGTCGGTGATCGTCGCGTGCATTTAACCCTTGCATTTAACCCTTCACACTTAGAAATTGTCAGCCCAGTAGTGATTGGTGCGGTACGTTCTCGTCAAACCAAAAAGAATGATACAGAACGTACTCAAGTATTAGCCGTTACGGTTCATGGGGATTCCGCGGTAGCGGGACAAGGTGTTGTACAAGAAACCTTGAATATGTCTAATGCACGTGGTTATACCGTTGGTGGCACAATCCGTATCGTGATCAATAACCAAATTGGTTTTACTACCTCGAATCCGAATGACACGCGTTCAACAGAATATTGTACTGATATCGCGAAAATGATTCAGGCACCGATTATTCATGTAAACGGTGATGATCCTGAAGCGGTCGCTTTTGCCGCGAGAATGGCGGTGGAATATCGCAATCTATTCAAACGCGATATTTTCATTGATCTGATTTCTTATCGTCGTCATGGTCATAATGAGGCTGATGAGCCATTAGCCACTCAACCAATGATGTATAGCATCATCAAAAAACATCCAACGCCACGCAAAGTCTATGCTGATCGTTTAATTGCTGAAGGGGTAATTACCGAAGAAGAAACCATTGAAATGATGAATCTCTATCGTGATGCCTTAGATAATGGCGATCGCGTAGTGAAAGAATGGCGAGAAATGGATACTGCCCAAATGGACTGGTTGCAATATCTCAACTATGACTGGACATCCCCTTACGAAAGTAAATTCCCACAAGAACGTTTCCAAACTTTAGCGGAGCGTGTTAGTGAATATCCAGAAACCTTACGTGCACATCCTCGTGTAGAAAAAATCTATGCTGATCGCCGTGAAATGGCAAAAGGCGAGAAATTGTTCGATTGGGGTATGGCGGAAACTATGGCATACGCAACCTTATTAGATGAAGGCGCTAATGTTCGTTTATCGGGTGAAGATGCAGGACGTGGTACGTTCTTCCACCGCCATGCAGTTGTGCATAACCAAAATGACGGGACAGGCTATGTGCCATTAACACATTTACATGCTAACCAAGGTCGTTTTGAGGTGTGGGATTCTGTATTATCTGAAGAAGCTGTACTAGCCTTTGAATATGGTTATGCTACAACAGATCCAAAAACATTAACCATTTGGGAAGCACAATTTGGTGACTTCGCAAACGGCGCACAAATCGTGATTGACCAATTTATTAGTTCTGGCGAACAAAAATGGGGCAGAATGTGTGGTTTAGTCATGTTATTACCACATGGCTATGAAGGCCAAGGTCCAGAGCACTCATCCGCTCGTTTAGAACGTTATTTACAACTTTGTGCAGAACAGAATATGCAAGTGTGTATTCCATCTACACCAGCACAGGTTTATCACATGTTACGTCGCCAAGCGATCCGTAAAATGCGTCGTCCATTAATTGGTATTTCACCAAAATCTTTATTACGTCATCCACTTGCCGTCTCAAGTATGGATGAATTAGTAAATGGCACATTCCAAACCGTAATTGGTGAAATTGATGATATCGATCCAAAACAAGTTAAACGTGTGGTTCTATGCTCTGGTAAAGTGTATTACGATCTCTTAGAAAAACGCCGTGCGAATAACCAAACAGATGTGGCGATTATTCGTATTGAACAGCTTTATCCGTATCCACATGAAGATGTGAAGAAAGCGTTAGAGCCTTATGCCCATGTGACGGATTTTGTGTGGTGTCAAGAAGAGCCATTAAACCAAGGTGCTTGGTATTGCAGTAAGCATAACTTTGACAGCTCAATTCCTGAGCATGTGAAGTTAAAATACGCAGGTCGTCCAGCCTCAGCTTCACCAGCGGTAGGTTATATGTCTTTACACACCAAACAGCAAAAACAATTGGTAGAAGATGCACTGACACTGTAAAAGTGCGGTCAAAATTTGAGTAATTTTTAAAGAAAGAATAATTTAAAGGAAAATAAAATGACAATCGAAATTCTTGTTCCAGATTTACCGGAATCCGTTGCGGATGCAACTGTTGCAACATGGCATAAAAAAGTCGGTGAGACGGTAAAACGTGACGAAGTCTTAGTGGAAATCGAAACAGATAAAGTGGTACTTGAAGTGCCAGCTTTAAGTGATGGCGTAGTGGCTGAAATTCTTCAAGAAGAAGGTGCAACCGTAGTAAGTAAACAGCTTTTAGGTAAACTTTCTACTCAACAAGCGGGTGATATTTCATCAGAGACAGTGAAAGGCAATGAGCCAACACCAGCAGATCGTCAAAAAGCAGCGATTGAAAATAGTCACAATAATTCAGCGGATCAAGGTCCTGCTATTCGTCGTTTATTAGCTGAACATGATTTAGATGCAGAGAAAATTCAAGGTTCTGGTGTAGGTGGTCGTATTACCCGTGAAGATATTGCTCGTGAAGTAGCAAAACGTGATGCACAAAAAGCGAAACAAGATGTGGCGACAGAGCAGAATACAATCAGTACTGTGGCATATAGCTCTCGTTCAGAAAAACGTGTACCAATGACCCGTTTACGTAAACGTATTGCAGAACGTTTATTGGAAGCAAAAAATACCACCGCAATGCTCACGACATTCAATGAAGTGGATATGCAGCCGATTATGAAATTACGTAAAACATACGGCGAGAAATTTGAGAAACAACATGGTGTACGTTTAGGCTTTATGTCTTTCTACATTAAAGCAGTGGTTGAAGCATTAAAACGTTATCCAGAAGTGAATGCTTCAATTGATGGTGATGACATTGTGTATCACAACTATTTTGATATTAGCATTGCCGTTTCAACGCCGCGTGGTTTAGTGACACCAGTATTACGCAACTGCGATAAACTCAGCATGGCAGATATTGAGAAACAAATTAAATCACTCGCAGAAAAAGGCCGTGATGGTAAATTAACGGTTGAGGATTTAACTGGGGGTAACTTCACCATTACTAATGGCGGCGTATTTGGTTCTTTAATGTCTACACCAATTATTAACCCACCGCAAAGTGCAATTTTAGGCATGCATGCCATCAAAGAACGTCCGGTTGCGGTAGATGGTCAAGTGGTGATTCGTCCTATGATGTATTTAGCCCTATCTTATGACCACCGTTTAATTGATGGTCGTGAATCTGTTGGCTTCTTAGTGGCGATTAGAGACTTATTAGAAGATCCAACTCGTTTATTATTAGAAATTTAAGTATATAGGCTTTTTCTCTTTTGAGGGAAAAAGCCTTTTTTATATCGAAGTAATTAAAAGGGCGGGAACAATGCCCGCCTTTCTATCGTTAAAATCCAATCTTTATTTAGCTATTTTGCGTACTAAGATTGCTAAGATAAAGGTAATGATGATAACAGGGAAAGTCAGACCTAAATCGCTTTCCCAACCTTTTGCCATCAGAAAACGATAGAGCACGAAGCCGACAAACCAAACGCCGAGTCCAACACTATCAACTGATTTTCTTACATCATGTTGTTTAAGCACGAAGAAATCAGCGATAAGCACGGCGATCATTGGCGCGAATACAGAGCCAATAAAGAACAAGAAATGTTCGTATTCTGTTACAGGTAAGGTTGAGGCTAATATGATGCCCACAATCACGGTCAGAACTGAGATTGGCGTAACTTTTAATTGAGGGAAAATATTGTTTAAACTCATGCCGGTGGAATAGGCGGGAAGAGCCGTGTTAATCATGGTAGAGGCGATGACAATTAATACGCCAATAACACTGACACCAGCAAGCGAAAGAATTTGTGAGATTTCAGATTTACCGGTCACTAATGCTGCACCTAAGCCAAGAGCATACATCCAGCAGCTAGTCGCGGTATAAGTCAGCGTTGAAAGTGCGGTCGTTTTAAATGGTGTTTCGCTATTCTTCGTGTGGTCAGATACTACCGGTAACCAAGAAAGCGGCATGACAGCAGCAATTTCAACAGCTGTACCAAATTTAATATTTTGTGCTACATCCATGGTAATGAATGGTTTATTGGCGACTTGAATACTAAGCCACAACATCAGTAAAAACATGGTGACAAGTGAAATGCTTTTAAAGATACCTAATTTAGTAAAGCCGAGTAGTAGCCAAAGTATGATGAGTATGCCTAAACCAAGTGTAAGAAATGGGAAGAGTGAAGCATCAGGTGTTTGATTTAAGATGGAAATGACGTCAGCGCCCATATAAATCATGACTGCAGTCCATCCCATTAATTGCATGGCATTAAGTAAAGAGAAAAGCGCAGAGCCTTTTTCACCAAATGAAATTTGTACCGTTTGCATAGCACTTTTTTGGGTTTTTGCGCCGATGTAACCAGCACAGAAAAACATCGAACCACCAATAAAGTGTCCAACGACGATGGCGATTAAACCTTGTTGCCATCCTAGTGGTGCAAACCAAGTACCGGTGAGAATTTCTGCCATTGAAATAGCAGCAGTAAACCAAATGAGCGCAATCGCAAGATTGCTTGATTTTTTCGTTTGCATGTTGTTATCCTTAACATGAATTGTGGTTATTCTGTCCCAGTATATAACTCAATATAGAAAGGGCAAGCCCAGAATTTAAAATAAAACAAAGTGCGGTCAAATTTTTGTTTGTTTCGCTAAACAACATCAAAAATAGGAAGGAAATATGAATTTACATGAGTACCAAGCTAAGCAGCTTTTTAAGCAATATGCTCTGCCTGTGAGTGAAGGTGTCGTGTGCCAAACGGCAGATGAAGCTGAAATGGCACTCTTTCAGCTGAATGGTGATGTTTGGATAGCGAAATGTCAAGTTCACGCAGGTGGACGTGGAAAAGCTGGTGGTGTGAAGCTCGTGCATAATGCAGAAGAAGCGCGTGCTTTTGCAGATAAATGGCTTGGCCAGCATTTAGTCACCTTCCAAACTGATAAAAAAGGCCAACCCGTTAATAGCATTTATATTGAAGAAACCTGCCAGATTGAGAAAGAACTTTACCTTGGTGCAGTGATTGATCGTGCTTCGCAGAAAGTGATTTTTATGGCTTCTTCAGCAGGGGGGATGAGCATAGAGGATGTAGCAAGAGAAACGCCTGAATTAATTCATAAAGTGACCATTGATCCTCTCGTGGGGGGAATGCCATATCAAGGCCGTGAATTAGCCTTTAAACTTGGTTTAAGCGGCGAACAAAATAAACAATTTGCCGAGATTTTTGTAAAACTCGCTCAACTTTTTATCGAAAAAGATTTTTCTCTAGTTGAAGTGAATCCGCTTGTGGTGACAAAAGAAGGCAATTTAATTTGCGTAGATGCGAAAGTAGGCATTGATGATAACTCACTTTATCGACATCCTGATTTATTAGCCTTACGCGATTTAAGTCAAAGTGATGCACGTGAAGCCGAAGCAGAAAAATATCAACTTAACTATGTTGCTTTGGAAGGTGATATTGGCTGTATGGTCAATGGCGCAGGACTTGCTATGGGCACAATGGATATTGTGAAATTATATGGCGGTACCCCTGCAAACTTCCTTGATGTTGGTGGCGGTGCAACGAAAGAACGTGTGGCTGAAGCCTTTAAGATTATTCTTACAGATAAAAATGTGAAATCTGTATTAGTGAATATTTTTGGTGGAATTGTACGCTGTGATCTTATTGCTGAAGGTGTCGTGGCGGCGATTCAAGAAGTCGGTGTAAAAGTGCCTGTTGTGGTTCGATTAGAAGGAACCAATGCCCCACAAGGTAGAGCAATTTTAGCCGAAAGTGGTGTGAATTTAATTGCAGCACATAGTTTACAAGCAGCAGCACAAGCGGCAGTGAAAGCGGCAAAAGGAGAATAATCATGGCGATTTTAATTAATAAAGAGACAAAAGTAATTTGCCAAGGTTTCACTGGTGCGCAAGGGACATTTCACAGCGAACAGGCATTGGCTTATGGCACAAAGTTAGTGGGTGGCGTTTCACCGAATAAAGGCGGAACAACTCACTTAGGTTTGCCGGTATTTAATACAGTGCGTGAAGCGGTGCAAGCTACAGGGGCTACGGCAACGATGATTTATGTGCCCGCACCATTTTGTAAGGATGCCATTTTAGAAGCCATTGATGCAGGTATTCAGTTGGTAGTCTGTATTACAGAAGGCATTCCGACATTGGATATGTTGTTGGTAAAACAAAAATTAAATGAAACGGGTGTCGTGATGATCGGCCCAAATTGTCCAGGCGTGATTACACCGGATGAATGTAAGATTGGTATTATGCCGGGCAATATCCATAAAAAAGGCAGAGTAGGCATTGTTTCTCGTTCAGGCACCTTGACCTATGAAGCGGTAAAACAAACAACAGATGAAGGTTTCGGTCAATCCACTTGCGTAGGGATCGGCGGCGATCCTATTCCAGGATCTAACTTCATTGATATTCTTAAACGATTCCAAGAAGATTCTGAAACTGAAGCCATCGTGATGATTGGTGAAATCGGTGGCTCTGCAGAAGAAGAGGCGGCAGCGTTCATTAAATCTCATGTGACAAAACCTGTGGTGGCTTATATCGCAGGTGTAACGGCGCCAAAAGGCAAGCGTATGGGACATGCAGGAGCGATTATCAGCGGTGGAAAAGGAACAGCGGCAGATAAAATTGCCGCACTTGAAGCGGCGGGTGTGAAGACCGTGAGAAGTCTCGCTGAAATCGGTTCAGCTCTCCGTGAATTGTTGAAATAAAAACTAAAAAAATAGACCGCACTTTGGATGAGTTTTCAAAGTGCGGTCGTTTTTTATAACAAATCCTTATAACTACATCTAAATCGGTGTATAATCTCGTCAGTTTTTTAAGGACAAAATTATGAGCCAATTTTTCTATATCCACCCTGAAAATCCGCAAGCACGTTTGATTAATCAAGCGGTAGAAATTTTGCGTCAAGGTGGCGTCATTGTGTATCCGACAGATTCGGGCTATGCCTTGGGTTGTATGATAGGCGATAAACATGCGATGGATCGTATTGTGGCAATTCGTAAATTGCCAGAAGGGCATAATTTTACGTTGGTATGTAGCGATTTATCCGAGCTTTCAACCTATGCAACGGTCAGTAATGTGGCTTATCGCTTAATTAAAAATAATACACCGGGGCGTTATACCTTTATTTTGACAGCAACGAAAGAGCTTCCTCGTCGATTAATGACGTCAAAACGCAAAACGATTGGCTTGCGTGTACCAGATAATCAAATAGCCTTAGATTTATTGAAGGCATTAGGTGAACCGATTTTATCTTGCTCACTGATGTTGCCTGATAATGAACATATGACTTATTCCGATCCCGAAGAGATTCGTGAATGCTTAGAACGTCAAGTGGATTTAATTATTCATGGTGGCTATTTAGGTCAAGAGCCAACAACAGTGGTGGATTTAACGGAAGAATCACCAGTGATTTTACGTGAAGGAAGTGGTAGTACCGCTCCTTTCATTTAACTTATTTTAGACGCTTGGGAAAGCGACAAAGGAAAAACAGATGAAACCTATTCAAAAACCAGTCAGACAAGAACGTGAAAAACAAGCGGGAAAACAACCGCACTTTGATCGTAAAGATCGTAAAAGTGCGGTCAATTCTGACATCAAATCAACCCCTAAAGCTAAGGTAGCTAAACCATCTCGTCAATCTACTGTAGAAGGTGAAAAATTACAGAAAGTGCTTGCGCGTGCAGGGCAAGGCTCTCGTCGTGAAATTGAAGCGATGATTGCTGAAAATCGTGTAAGTGTTGATGGCAAAATGGCGACCCTTGGCGATCGTATCGATGTACATTCCGGTGTAAAAGTGCGTATTGATGGTCGCATCATCAACCTTCAACAAGCACAAAAAGAAGTGTGTCGTGTGTTAATGTATTACAAACCAGAAGGTGAACTTTGTACGCGTAGTGATCCTGAAGGCCGTCCGACCGTATTCGATCGTTTACCACGTCTAAATGGCGCAAGATGGATTGCGGTAGGTCGTTTGGATATTAATACTTCAGGTTTATTACTTTTCACGACAGATGGTGAATTAGCTAACCGTTTAATGCACCCAAGCCGTGAAGTTGAACGTGAATATTCCGTTCGTGTATTTGGTCAAGTGGATGATGCTATGTTAGCGCGTTTGCGTAAAGGCGTGCAGTTAGAAGATGGGCCTGCTAATTTCAAAGAAATCAAATTTGCAGGTGGCGTGGGGATTAACCAATGGTACGATGTGACTTTAATGGAAGGTCGTAACCGTGAAGTGCGCCGTCTGTGGGAATCACAAGGCATTCAAGTTAGCCGCCTAATTCGTATTCGTTACGGCAACATTAAGCTGATGAAAGGCTTACCGCGAGGTGGTTGGGAAGAAATGGATCTGGAAAACGTCAACTATTTACGTGAATTAGTGGGCTTGCCACCTGAAACAGAAACTAAATTGGATGTGACGAAACCTCGTCGTCGACCAAAATCAGGTCAAATTCGTAAAGCAGTAAAACGTTATACTGAGTTAAGTAAACGCTATAAAAAATAGGTGGTATTCGCGATGAAAATGCAGCAACTCCGCTACATTGTTGAGATTGTAAACCAAAATTTAAACGTGACAGAAGCGGCTAACGCACTTTATACCTCTCAACCTGGTATCAGTAAACAGGTTCGCTTGTTAGAAGATGAATTGGGTTTAGAGATTTTTGAACGTAATGGTAAGCATATTAAATCCATTACGCCTGCGGGTAAAAAGATTGTAGCTATTGCCCGTGAGCTTTTGGTGAAAGCACAAAGCATTAAATCGGTTGCGAATGAGTATACCTGTCCGAATCATGGTGTATTACGCATTGCGACAACCAATACACAAGCGCGTTATATGCTGCCAGCCGTGGTGGAACGTTTCTCTAAACAATATCCAGATGTGAGCTTGCATATTCATCAAGGTTCACCCACTCAAATTCACGATGCATTGATTTCTGGCGAAGTGGATTTAGCGATCACAACAGAAGCACCATACCTTTTCGATGATTTGATTCAACTGCCTTGCTATTTGTGGAATCGTTCGGTGATTGTTAAACCAGACCATCCTTTAGCAAAAGTGAAAGAACTTACCGTTGAAGAATTAGGCAAATATCCGTTAGTCACTTATACCTTTGGCTTTACAGGTGTGTCTGATTTAGATTATGCCTTTAACCGAGCTGGTATTTTGCCTAATATTGTGTTTACTGCAACGGATGCTGACGTGATAAAAACCTACGTGCGTTTAGGATTAGGCGTGGGCATTATGGCATCTATGGCACATACGCCAGCTGATACGGATTTAGTGGCGATTGATGCCGGGCATTTGTTCCGTGCGAGTATGACGCAGATTGCCTTTAAACACAGTACTTTCTTACGCAACTATATGTATGATTTTATCGAATTTTTCTCACCGCACTTAACGCGTCCAATGGTGGAAAAAGCCGAGAGATTGCGTGATAACAATGCCGTGAAGAAATTGTTTGATAATGTCGAATTAGATGTGAAGTAAAATAACAAAAATAAAAGGGCGGTCAGAATTTAATGCGAATTCTGACCGTTCTTTTTTACAATAAAAATAAATGCGGCACTAAATTCATGACGATAACTGTCGCAATGGAAAGCAATAATCGTGATGAGCCAAAGATAAAACCTCGGTTGGTACCATTATCAAATTTTACTAATAAATTTGCCATTGCTGTTAAAGCATAGACTTCAATCACTGTGAAAATGACTAAGTAAATATAAGCAGAAACCAAAGAAATATATTTCAACGTAATAAACCAAGGCAGGATAATACCAACAGCCAAGATTGGCGCCACCAATAGGGTTTGTTTAATCGTTAAATTAATTTTTCGAGAAAAATAACTTTGTAATGACACAGTCAACAAACCATTTACAAAAAGTGCAATGGGGGAGTGTTCCGGCATGCCTAATTTGTTATCAAATAGGAACGGGAAGATAACAAAGAATGAGGTTGCAATGGAAAGGGGAATAAACAACATCAAATGCACCAATAAAAATTCTTTAGTAATGATTTCTTTAATTTGGGCAAAGCGAAATTTCACTAAGGTTTGCAAGGTTTGAATTTGATAAAACGGTTTTACCATTAAGGCAAAGAGAACTGCTTCCATTGCAAAGCAGACCCAAATTAACCATTCAATATGATTGTATTTGATAAATGGAATCACCAATAAAGGCGCAAACATAGACGACATGGAAGTGACTTTCAAATATTTTCCCTGTAATCGGGTTTTCTCTTTGTATTCTTCACCCGCGAGCACCAATAGGCAGGCTTTCGCATTGGTACCAAACAAACAGCTGCCTAGGCCAAAACAGGTGGTGGCAATTAAAAGTAGAATGTAATTGTCAGCAGAGAGAAAGAAAATATAGGCAATGACATCTAAAAAGCATCCAAGTAACATCATTTTAGCCAATCCAAAACGATCACCCCAGATACCGGCTAAAATCGCTAATGCTTGGTTGCAGAAGAAAAGCAATGAGAGCGAAAAGGCAATTTCACTGTTGCTTAATCCTTTTCCTTGTAAATAGATGAAAAATACCGTTTGCATGGAAAAGAATGCAAGGGTAGAAAAGAAACGACGAGTCAGTAAAAGTTTTTGTAAATTCATTGTTTTATTTAAAAAAGAAAAGCACGCGTTAAGAACGCGCGCCAGTAATTGGTTAAGTGCGGTCAAAATTTACGATGATTTTAACCGCACTTTTAGTTTAAAAAGAATCGTGATATTTCACTAAATCTTCGCGACTAATAGCAAATACACCTAGACCGCCATTTTTTAGTTCAACCCATTCAAATGGCACATCTGGATATTGTTCAATGAGACTTACCATGCTGTTGCCTACTTCACAAACGAGCATGCCATTTGGTGTTAAATAATCCGGTGCTTGTTTTAAAATTTGTTTTGTAATTTCTAAACCATCAACACCGGAACCTAAGGCTAATTCAGGTTCATAATGAAATTCTTCCGGCATATCCGCTAAGTCTTCTTCATCCACATAAGGCGGATTGGTGACGATTAAATCATATTGCTGACCGAAGAGATTTTGGAATAAATCTGATTGAATCGGGAAAACACGGTGTTCTAATTGGTGGCGCGCAATATTGATTTCCGCCACATTTAACGCATCCACAGAAAGATCGACGGCATCTACTTCGGCTTCAGGAAAGGCTTCAGCCGTCGCGATTGCGATACAACCACTTCCTGTACAAAGATCTAAAATACGTTTTGGCTCAGATTTTAAAAGCGGCGCAAATTTATCTTGGATTAATGCACTAATTGGCGAGCGAGGAATAATTATGCGCTCATCCACATAAAATTCTAATCCGCAGAACCACGCACTATTCGTTAAATAAGCGACTGGCACACGTTGCTCAATACGGCTTAAGACTAATTGTACTAAAGTCTCTTTTTCAGAATGAGTAAGTTTGCTACCAAATAAATCTTGCGGTAAATCGAGTGGTAATTGAAGTCCAGCAAGGACTAATTGCAGGCTTTCATCCCACGCATTGTCATGGCCTTGCCCGTAGTAAATATCAGAACGGTTGAACGTACTGTATGTCCAGCGTAAAAAATCTTGAATAGTTGTTAATTCACTTGCCACATTATCTTCTAAAATTGTTGCAACAAGCTCTTGATTGTGTAAGGTTTCCATTTTGTGCCTCAATAAAAAATTTGGCTAGTTATACCATAGAATAGATGTGCTATCATTAAGCAAAATAACAAATTGAGAAAAATAATGACAGAACCAGATGATTTCGATCTTTTTCGGGCAGAAACCAAAGGGATCAAACCTATTAAGCAAGATACCTTTGTAGCGCCGCGTCAAAAGAGCGGTCAGAAAAAATCCCCTTTACGTGATATTCGAGAAAAAGAAGATACGCTTTTCTATTTTTCTGATGAGTATGAACCATTGCTAAATGAACATGATGGTGTCATCAAATATTTACGCGAAGGGGAAGATAGTCATTTATTGAAACAACTTCGTCGTGGCGATTTTTCACCCGAATTATTTTTGGATTTACATGGTTTAACCCGTGAGCAAGCCAAAATGGAATTGGCAGCACTGTTGTTAGCTTGTGAAGATGAGCATGTTTATTGCGCGAGCATCATGACGGGCTATGGAACCTTTACGTTGAAAAAACAAATTCCACGTTGGTTAGTTCAGCACCCTAAAGTCCGAGCGTTACACCAAGCACCAAAAGAATGGGGCGGAGAAGCGGCGATACTCATTTTAGTAGATGTATAAAGAAAAAGTGCGGTCGAAATTGACCGCACTTTTTTTACATTTTTTCGATTGTCTTAATGCCTAATAACGCTAAACCTTGTTTTAAGGTTTTCTCTGTAAGAGAAGCGAGTTTTAAACGGCTTAATTTTACGTTTTCATCTTCTGCATTTAAGATTGGACAGTGTTCATAGAATGAAGAGAATACACCCGCCAACTCATATAAATAAGCACAGAGTACATGAGGTGTACCTTCTTTGCCCACCGTTTGAACCGCTTCCTCAAATTGAAGCAATTTGATCGCTAATGCACGTTCTTTTTCATCTGAAAGCTGAATTTTCGCTTCTGCAAGAGCGGTTGGATTCACGTCTGCTTTATTGAAGATTGAACGAATACGCGTATAAGCATATTGCATATAAGGCGCGGTATTACCCTCAAAGCTGAGCATATTATCCCAATCGAACACATAGTCAGTTGTACGGTTTTTAGAAAGATCCGCATATTTCACCGAGCCAATACCCACCGCTTCAATAACCGCAGTTTTTTCTTCATCAGATAAATTGGTATTTTTCTCGTTGATTAATACAGTTGCACGCTCAATCGCTTCATCTAATAAATCTGCTAATTTTACGGTACCACCAGTACGAGTTTTGAATGGTTTACCGTCTTTACCCAACATCATACCGAAGTTTTTATGTTCAAGTGAGAAGCTGTCTGGTACATAACCGGCTTTACGCGTAATTAACCACGCTTGTTGCATATGTTGGCTTTGACGAGTATCAGAGAACACTAATGCACGATCCGCTTTTAAGGTTTCATAACGATATTTCGCTGCTGCGATATCAGTAGTAGTATAAAGGAAACCTCCATCTTTCTTCTGAACGATAACGCCCATCGGCTCGCCTTCTTTATTCTTGAATTCATCAAGATAAACAACCAATGCACCTTCATCTTCAACCGCTAAACCTTGTTTTTTCAGATCTTCAACGATAGCAGGTAACATCGGGTTATAAAGACTTTCACCCATCACATCTTTTTCAGTCAATGTGACATTCAAACGATCGTAGTTACGTTGGTTTTGTTGCATGGTGATATCGACTAATTTTTTCCACATTGTGCGGCAATATTCATCTCCACCTTGTAATTTCACCACATAGTTACGGGCTTTTTCAGCGAAAGCTTCATCTTCATCATAATGTTTTTTCGCTTCGCGATAGAATGCTTCAAGATCTTGAAGTTCCATTTCGCTTGCGTGTTCATTTTCCATTTTTTCAAGATAAGCAATGAGCATACCGAATTGGGTACCCCAGTCACCCACGTGATTCGCACGAATAACGTTGTGACCTAAAAATTCAAGGGTACGAACAACGGCATCACCGATGATGGTAGAACGTAAGTGGCCTACGTGCATTTCTTTCGCAACGTTTGGTGAAGAATAATCAATCACGATAGTTTGTTTTTCATTTGCGCTGACACCAAGATTTTGATCTTTTAATGCGGCAGAAACATTATTCGCTAGCCAAGTTGGATTTAAGAAAATGTTGATAAAACCTGGACCAGCAATTTCAGTTTTTTCAGCGACATCAGAAAGATCTGCATGATTTAATACTTTTTGTGCAAATTCACGTGGATTTAAACCTAGTTTTTTAGCAGCAGCCATGATGCCGTTTGCTTGGTAGTCGCCAAATTGTGGTTTACCTGATTGGCGAATAAGCGCATCACATTGTTCATCTGCGCCAGCAGCAATCATCGCTTGTTTAATTTTATCGGATAAAATAGATTGAATATTCACGGTTTTTCCTAATCTTGAAATTGAATAATGAAAATAATCGGCTATGATACCGTTGTTTATAGATTTCTCAAAGTAAGAGCAGGAGAAAATGTCAAATTTAATGGAAAAATCGACCGCACTTTATCAAGAGTTGCCTTTATTTAAGGAAAAAATTCAGCAATTAGCTGCTGTCATGAAAGTGAATTTAGCGGATTATCAAATTGATCATTTAGCTTTAAGAGCAAATACTGAAGAAAAAGCAAAAAATTGGCTGACAGAGTTATTAAAGTGCGGTAGAATTTTAAGCGATAATATCGTCAATGGGCGTCCTATCTATTTGATTGAATTAGATGAGCCAGTTGATTTCATTGGTCAGCCTGTCGATGTTATTGAATTACCGTTTCCTAAAAATAAACAATATCCCCAAGAAACTTGGGAACATATTGAAATTGTAATGCCGTTTTTATCTCATGAATCTGTTGAGGATTGGGTTAATCGAATTTGCAATACATTTTTATGGAAGGAACTAACTCAATTAACCATGAAGGTGAGCGAACCTAAGGTGGAAGGGGAGCAATTGCCCAATCCATCCATTGCAGTGAGTTTTGTTGATAAAACAGAAAATCACGTTTGCATAAAGGTTCATCCTTATACAATAAAGAAAATACTCGAGGTTTAGTGTAATGAAAAAAATTACCTTAGCATTAACTGTCTTATTAAGTTTAGGTTTATCAGCTTGTTCATCTCAATCACAAAAAGATGAAAGCGCTTATAAAGGTCAAGTTATCTTCACCGAATTCCAAGGTGATGATGTAAAATTAACCGTTCGTAAAAACGACTGCTCATACAAACAAGAAGGTGAAACAGAAGTTATCGTTCACAAATACGATTCAACTTTAGTAACTGGTGCTTGTGTGAAAGTATCTGACAACGGTCAAGGCGTGAAAAACGTTTCTACTTGGTCTCCAAGAAACCCAATCTAATTTATTTTTAGAAGGTTAGTTTTATGAAAAAAGTAACAGTAGCATTAGCACTTATGATGTCTATCGGCTTAACCGGTTGTGCAAACACTGATATTTTTAGCGGTGATGTGTATGAAGCTGGACAAGCAAAAGAAGCGCGTTCAATTAGCTATGGTACTATTGTTTCTGTTCGTCCTGTTAAAATCCAAGCGGATAATCCAGGTGTAATCGGTACAGTTGGTGGTGGTGCTTTAGGTGGTATCGCTGGTAGTACAATTGGCGGTGGCACTGGACAAGCAATTGCAACTGCAGTAGGTGCAATTGGTGGGGCGATTATTGGTAGCAAAGCTGAAGAGAAAATGAGCCAAGTTAATGGTGCAGAGCTTGTTATCAGAAAAGATAATAGAGAAGAGATCGTTGTGGTTCAAAAAGCGGATCCTAGCTTTAAAGCAGGTCGTCGCGTAAGAATCGTTGGCGGTTCATCATTAAATGTTTCTGTTATCAACTAACTTAAACGAAAAAATAGAAAAAAGCGAGCCATAATAAGGTTCGCTTTTTTTTATGTTTTAAATCAAAAGAAAGTGCGGTTGTTTTTTGCTTGAAAGTCAAAAATATGATAAAACTATCAACCGTTATTTCACATCAACAATAGGAAGCAAAATGTCAAATTTACAACAAGTTATTGAAGCTGCATTTGAAAAACGTGCGGAAATTACCCCTAAAACAGTTGATGCACAAACTCGTGCAGCAATCGAAGAAGTGATCGAAGGATTAGATAGCGGTAAATACCGTGTTGCAGAAAAAATTGATGGCGAATGGGTTACTCATCAATGGTTGAAAAAAGCGGTATTATTATCTTTCCGTATCAATGATAACCAAATCATTGATGGCGCTGAAACTAAATACTATGACAAAGTAGCATTAAAATTTGCTGACTATACCGAAGAGCGTTTTGCTCAAGAAGGTTTCCGTGTTGTACCTTCTGCAACCGTACGTAAAGGTGCATACATTTCTAAAAACTGTGTATTGATGCCATCTTATGTAAATATTGGTGCATATGTGGGTGAAGGTACCATGGTTGATACATGGGCAACCGTTGGTTCATGTGCGCAAATTGGTAAAAACGTTCACTTATCAGGTGGTGTAGGCATCGGTGGTGTATTAGAGCCATTACAAGCAAACCCAACTATTATCGGCGATAACTGTTTTATCGGTGCACGTTCTGAAGTGGTTGAAGGCGTGATTGTTGAAGATGGTTGTGTGATCTCTATGGGCGTATTCATTGGTCAATCAACTAAAATCTATGATCGTGAAACTGGTGAAGTGTTCTACGGTCGCGTTCCTGCTGGTTCTGTGGTTGTTTCAGGTAGCCTTCCATCAAAATGTGGTAAATATAGCTTATACTGTGCAGTGATCGTGAAAAAAGTTGATGCAAAAACTTTAGGTAAAGTAGGTATCAACGAATTATTACGCTCTATTGAAGAGTAATTAAGATCTTATAGAAAACAAACCGCACTTTAAAATAACTTAGTGCGGTTTTATTTATCATAGATAATAATGATTAAAAAGTTTATTTTTGTTGTTTTTATATTTTTTTCTATTTGGGGAATAAAAAGCCAATCAGAAAAAAGATGGGATGCTCTTAAGCACCAAAATCATATTTTATCGGTATTCAATAAAGAAGCTGCTCAATCCATAGATTCTATAGACAATAACACTAAAATTTCTTCCTATATCATAATTAATTTTAAAGAAAATATGAAAATATCTCTAATTAAGGATACCTTGGCAAAAGCTGGATTTATTTTTCAAAATGATAGGTATTGTAAGGGAGCAGAAGAGATAGATCTCTTTATAACTACTAAAATAAACCTCGTTTATCGTTATCCATCTAGAGATTGTGAAAACTATAAAAAATGACCGTACTTTATCTAACAAAGTGCGGTCATTTTCTTTTCTAAATTAGCGAATTATTTTTTTCTTGCTAACATTGTCGCAAATTTTAATTTAATGCGATTGCCGTTTTCATCGGTTTTATGTAATTCGCCCATATTTTCGTTGTATTCTAAGAATTCCCAATCTTTATAGTATTCTTTTAATTCACCTTCAGAGAACGTAAATGAGAATGCTAATGGACAAGGCACCTCAGGTGTAGACATCGCTGCTACAATTAAGTTGTAACCACCTTGGTTGGTGTGTTCTTGCATATTCTTAATAATAGCTGGAATTCGCTCACGATTTAAGAACATAAATACCACGGTTGATACAATAAAGTCGTAGTTTTCTTGAATATTGGCGGTGTTAATATCATAAACAGCAGTTTTGATATTTAAGTTTTCTTTATCTTTAGTTTCGTTTAAGAAGGCAATGCTGTTTTCATTGTGATCCCAAGAAGTCACATCATAACCTTTTAAACTTAAATAAAGGGAGTTACGACCTTGTCCGCAGCCTAAATCTAACACTTTACAAGGTTTAATAATTTTAGCAGCATCAACCACATCACCATGCGTTGCAGTCATATTATATTTTTTGCTGAAGTAATCTTCTTTTTTGCAATAGAAGCCAAGCGTACATTCTAAGTCATCAGAAAGTGCTTCAACTCGATGCCAGGCTTGTGGCTCGACAAACGGAATGTTACTTTCTGGCGTGAAAATATGCTCAGCAATAACATCACCATCTTCAGTTAGCTCATAAAACTTAAGCTTACCTTTCAACACCGTAAGTTTGCCCCAAGTGCCCACTTTTGTATTGTGTTTTTCTTGGAACATTTTAGGTAGTTTATCTTTTGTCCAAACCGGCATTTGTTTATAGCAGATAAGTTCGTTCGTCATAATGAATTCCTTTTAATTTACATGATAAATAGCTGATTGATATGGTAGGGTATTTGAGTCTATTTGGCAATAAAAAAGGCGACCGAAGTCGCCTAAATGTTAAATTATTTTACTTGCATACCGGCAGTCACACCGCTATCAGCTGAAAGTAAGAATAAATCACTTCCGCCAGTACCAGCAGAAAGAATCATTCCTTCTGACACACCGAATTTCATTTTGCGAGGAGCCAGGTTTGCTACCACAATAACAAAACGACCTTCTAATTCTTCAGGTTTGTTGTAAGCCGCTTTAATGCCAGAGAATACTTGGCGAGTATGGTCACCTAAATCTAATTCAAAACGTAAGAGTTTGTTTGATTCAGGTACAGCTTCGCATTTCAGTACTTTTGCTACACGCATATCAATTTTAGCAAAATCATCAATGGTAATAGTATCAGCAATAGGTTCAACATTTGAAAGTGCGGTCGCTTTTGCCGATGTTTTTTCTGTCGCTTTGTTTGCTTCAGCGAAAAGTGCTTTAGTTTCTTCTACAACAGCATCGATTTGTTTTTTCTCTAAACGAGAGAAAAGGGCTTTAAATGGAGTAAGTTGATGACCTAATAAAGGCTGTGCAATATTATTCCAAGTTAGTTCTGTTTGTAAGAACGCTTCTGCACGTTCAGCTAGCTTTGGAAGAACCGGTTTTAAGTAAGACATTAATACACGGAAAAGCTCGATACCCATTGAGCAAACTGCTTGTAATTCACTATCTTTACCTTCTTCTTTTGCAATGACCCAAGGGGCTTTTTCATCAATATATTTATTGGCTTTATCAGTTAATGCCATGATTTCACGAATGGCTTTGTTGTATTCACGGCTTTCATAGTAAGCAGCAATTTGTTCAGCTTGTGCAGTGAATTCATTGAAAAGCGCTTCATCTTCTAATTTATCTGCTAATTTGCCTTCAAAACGTTTTGTGATAAAGCCCGCATTGCGAGAAGCTAAATTGACTAATTTATTCACGATATCTGTATTGACTCGTTGAACGAAATCCTCCAAATTGAAATCAAGATCTTCGATGCGATCGTTTAATTTCGCTGCGTAGTAGTAACGCAAACATTCTGGGTCAATGTGATTTAAATAGGTGCTGGCTTGGATAAATGTACCGCGTGATTTTGACATTTTTGCGCCATCTACGGTGACATAACCGTGAGCAAACACATTGGTTGGTTTGCGGAATTCGCTACCTTCTAACATAGCCGGCCAGAATAGACTGTGGAAATATACGATATCTTTACCGATAAAGTGATAAAGTTCTGCATCGCTGTTTTCTCCCCAGAATTCATTAAAATCAATGCCTTCACGATCGCAGAGATTTTTGAATGAAGCCATGTAGCCGATTGGGGCATCTAGCCAAACATAGAAGAATTTATCTTTTGCACCTGGAATTTCAAAACCAAAATAAGGGGCATCACGAGAGATATCCCATTGTTGCAAACCACTTTCAAACCATTCTTGCATTTTGTTTGCAATTTCCGGTTGAAGTGAGCCAGAGCGAGTCCATTCTTTTAACATCCCTTCAAAAGCAGGTAAGTCAAAGAAGAAGTGTTCAGATTCTTTAATGATTGGTGTTGCACCTGATACAGCAGAACGTGGATTAATTAAATCCATCGGGCTATAAGTGGATGCACAAACTTCGCAGTTATCACCATATTGATCTTCAGCTTTACATTTTGGACAAGTCCCTTTGACGAAACGATCCGGTAAGAACATGTTCTTTTCAGGATCGAATAACTGAGAAATCACTTTCGTTTTAATGAAGCCTTTAGCTTTTAATTTATTGTAAATATCAGCGGTGATTTGTTTATTTTCTTCACTGTGAGTAGAGTGATAGTTATCAAAACTGATATTAAAGCCCGCAAAATCACGTACGTGATCAGCTTTTGCTTTTGCGATTAATTCTTCTGGTGTAATGCCTAATTTATCAGCATTAAGCATGATTGGTGTGCCGTGCGCGTCATCAGCACAGACAAAATGAATTTTATTGCCACGCATACGTTGGAAACGCACCCAAATATCCGCTTGAATGTGTTCTAACATATGGCCTAAATGAATGGCGCCATTTGCATAAGGTAATGCACAAGTGACTAAAATTTTACGAGGTTGAGTTGTCATTATTTTTCTCTTATTCTTTTTGCAAAAATTGCGAGTATGTTACCTGATTAGTGTGATTTTTTCTAGTTTAGTTATACTTTTAGCTTAACATTTGAGGTGTAAAAGGGGTAGAATATCCCTGACAAATTTACTCTACTACCTACTACTATTAAAGGAATATTATGGCAACTGCTTTTTCTGAAAATTTAACGGCAGAACAACAATCTCAGGTTCTGCAACTTTTCCAACAATTTCAACACCCAACCTTACAAAAAGACTTAATCGAATTAAAGACATTGAAGAAAGTTGAAAAAGGCGGTGACGTATTACGTATTGAATTACAATTGCCTTTTGCATGGAACACTGGCGTGGAGCAAGTGAAACAGCAACTTTCTGATGCGTTATTAAAAGCAACAGATAGCAAAGAAATCAAATGGGTGGTGAATTATCAAATCGCAACCTTAAAACGTGCAAATAATCAACCTGCTGTTAAAGGTGTGAAGAACATCATTGCGGTGACTTCAGGTAAAGGTGGGGTAGGAAAATCATCCGTTTCGGTGAATCTTGCGCTAGCTTTACAAGCTCAAGGTGCTCGCGTAGGGATCTTAGATGCGGATATTTACGGTCCATCTATTCCGCATATGTTAGGTGCACCGCATCAACGCCCAACTTCACCAGATAATCAACATATCACCCCAATTAAAGCATATGGTTTATCTGCAAACTCAATCGGTTTCTTAATGGATGAAGATAATGCAACCATTTGGCGTGGTCCAATGGCAAGTAGTGCATTAAGTCAGCTTTTAAATGAAACCTTATGGGATAGCTTAGATTACTTAGTGATCGATATGCCACCGGGTACAGGTGATATCCAATTGACCCTTTCACAACAGATCCCTGTAACGGGTGCGGTAGTGGTTACAACACCACAAGATATTGCGTTATTAGATGCGGTGAAAGGCGTATCGATGTTTGAACGTGTATCTGTACCAGTATTGGGAATTGTGGAAAATATGTCTATGCATATTTGTAGCAATTGCGGACACCATGAAGCGATCTTCGGTACCGGTGGTGCAGAAAAAATGGCACAAAAATACAATGTGAAAGTATTAGGCCAGTTACCGTTGAATATCCAAGTTCGTCAAGATTTGGATGCGGGTAAGCCAACTGTGGTTGCAGCACCAGATAGTGAAATTGCGAAATCTTTCTTAGATTTAGCGGAGAAAGTATCAACTGAGCTTTACTGGCAAGGTTCTGTGATTCCGGGCGAGATTTTATTCCGCGAAGTGAAATAATCACAAAAACACTATAAAAATTAACCGCACTTTAGGTTATCCAAAGTGCGGTTATTTTTTTAGCGAAATTTAGTTATTTTAAATGATCCGCATCATTTATTTTCTCAACACGAAAACCGTTCTCATCGTCATAATGTACAACACTGATTGAGGTGTTAATGAGCGATACTGATTTATCTTCATCGCGGTGATTTTGCCAGGCTGCACCGTTTAATAAGGCAAGCAATAAACGCAAGGTATGGCCATGCGACACAATGAGAATATTACCTTGATTGTGAATCTTGATAATATCGTGCAATGCTTTCATGGCACGTTTGCCTAATTGCTCAAAGGTTTCTCCGCCATTTACTTGAGCTTTGTAATTAGCAGGATCTTTAATGAGTTGCTGGAATTCGGGATGTTCTCTTAAAGTATCAACAAGTTGCCCTTCCCAGGTACCAAAATATTGTTCGTTTAAACCTTGGTGATGGAAAAGGGGAATATCACGTTCGCCGATAATGTGAGAGGCGGTTGCGATGGTACGTTTTAATACGCTAGAGTAGGCCGCGACAAAAGGAATATTATTAAGTGCCACACCTGTTTTTTTCGCGCCATTAATGCCTTCTTCAGTTAAAGGGGAGTCGCCATGACCTTGCATTAAACCTTCTGTATTCCAAACAGTTTTACCGTGGCGAATGAAATAAAAAGTTAGTTGTTTTTTCATTTTTCATGTCCATAAAAAAGATTAAGGAAGTCGAAACTTCCTTAATCATGATTTTAACGGGAGTAATAACCTGCCATTGAACTATATACGGCATTTTCTGCCTGAATGATGTTGTATTTCGCATTCAAGATAGAAAGTTGAGAGCTTTTCTCTGTGTTTGCCGCAGCAAGCCATTCACGTAATTCAGATACACCAGCATTGTAACGATCACGATAGTATTTGGTGATACGTTGGTTATAGCTGTGTGTTTTTTGTAAGTTAGCAAAGGCACTTTGCGCTTGTGTATAGGCGAAGTAGTTGGTATCTACATCATTCAAAGCTTTAGTAATACTTTGCTCGTAGTTTAAACGTGCGGTTTCATAATCGGCTTCAGAGATTTTCACGTTCCATTTCACCGTATTCCAGTTGAGGAATGGTAGGCTAATGCCGATTAAGCCTGTACCCACAGGATTGTCCAATGCGTTACCGACTTTAGTACCACTTGATGTCAAGCTGCCACCTAAAGTGACTTCTGGGAACCAGCCTTTTTCAGTTGCTTTTGCATTTTTGAATGCACTGCTTAAGCGATATTGATAGCCTTTCACATCAGGACGATTCGCAATCACAGAAACAGGCACATTTAAATTCACACCCACATTTTTCACATTAAGAATGTGTGGGAAGTTGATATTTAATGCTTCTTCCGGTTTTAAGTTTAGTAAGTTACGTAAAGTTTGTTCCGCTGTTTTGCGTTGTGTTTGATAGTTGATCAAGTTGTTACGAGCGGTTAATACAGCTTGTTGTGATTGATCCACACTAGCACTGTCAGCGACACCTTGTGATAAACGACGTTGCATAATGCTGCTAATGTCGTTGTAGTATTTAATGGTTTCCTCTGTTGTACTGATAGCGTCATTTAAATAAGCAATTTGATAATACGTTGTCACAACAGAGTTGATGAGTGAAAGTTTCGTTGCTTCTAAATCTTCAGCCGTTGCTTTGTGTGACCATTCTGCGGCATCTGCAGTATCCGCTAAGCGTTGCCATAAATCTAACGTATAACTCACATTTAATGCACCTTGATGGCTTACTGCTGAGCTGCCACCGGTTTTCACGTTTTTACTTGCAGAAGATTGGGTTGAACCGCTAAATGCAGGAATTAAATTCGCACCTGCAAGGTTTGCATTATATAAAGCACGGTTTACGGCGACAGACGCTTTGGCTAAATCTTTGTTGTTAACTAATGCTTGTTCTACCA
Organism: Haemophilus sp. HMSC71H05; assembly: GCF_001838635.1. NCBI lineage: Bacteria > Pseudomonadati > Pseudomonadota > Gammaproteobacteria > Pasteurellales > Pasteurellaceae > Haemophilus > Haemophilus sp. HMSC71H05. The sequence goes on along the minus strand of NZ_KV838026.1, from coordinate 159,192 downwards.
CACGATTTAATTGTGAATCATTGTAAAGTGCCCACCAGTTTTCTTTTACATTAAATTGTTTGGTGATTTCCGCATAATTTTGGTAATCCTGCTGGCTCGCTTTATAAGAATCACCGATATTGGCACAACCTGCTAGAGCAGTTGCCATCGCGATTGCTAAGGTTAATTTTTTCATTTTTAACATGGATTTTTTCCTTTCTTTTAAATTAAAGTGCGGTTAAAAATTAGTAAGAATTTTAACCGCTCTTTTGTGTTTTACAAAATTTCTTTATTCTCGAGCAAGAGCTGTAATTGGATCTAATTGCGCTGCACGTTTTGCCGGCATATAGCCGAAGATCACACCAATAAGGGTAGAGAAGACCACTGCCGCAACAATTGAGCCGGTAGAGAATGCCATCGTAAAGTCAGTCATAAATACGTTAAATAACAGACCGATTAGGCCCGAAAGCAGAATCCCCGTCACGCCGCCAATTAAACAAATCAGCACGGCTTCAATTAAAAATTGTTGCAGAATATTAAATTGTCTCGCGCCAATAGCCATGCGTACACCAATTTCTTTAGTTCGCTCTGTCACGGAAACCAACATGATATTCATCACCCCAATCCCACCAACGATTAATGAAATAAAGGCGATAGAGGAAATGAGCAATTTCATTGTGCCAGTGGTACTTTCAATGGTTTGTTTAATGGTATCGCTATTCATGATGAAGAAATCTTTTTTACCATGACGCATAGTGAGCAATTCAGTAATTCCTTTTTCAGAGACAGTCGTATTGACAGAATCATCCACTTTTACCGTAATCGACCCAATTTTTTTGCTGCCCGAAATACGATTCATCACGGTAGTGTAAGGGGCATAGAGATTAAGTGAACTGCTTGCCCCGCCCATTTGTTTATCAGATACCACGCCAATAATACGTAATGGACGTTTGTTAAACATTACGATTTTACCGATAGGATTTTCATCCGGGAAAATCGACTTTTTCGCACTTTCATCGATTAAGGCTACTTGGTTGTTATCAGCAACATCTTGAGCCGAAAATAAATTACCGGATTTTAGTTTTAATCCATCGACATCAAAATATTGTTCACCTACACCTTTTAAACTGGTCGAGGAGAACGTCTGGTTACCATAAATTAATGTGCCACTTGATGAGCTATTCGGCGTGACACTTTGTACATAGCTTTGTTGATTTAAAGCAGTGGCATCATTAATTGTAAGGTTCTGCATCTGTTCAGCACGACGATCGCCAAAACCAGTACCATTAAAGATAGTCATAGTACTTGTACCGATGCCTTTAATATTTGCTAAGATTTTCTGTTGTGAACCATTTCCCAATGCCACGACGGAAACCACGGAGGTAATCCCGATAATAATCCCGAGCATGGTTAAAAGAGAACGCATTTTGTGGGCGATAATCGCACTCACCGACATACGAAAGGCTTCTACAAATTGATCTTTGCTAAATCCAAAGTGCGATTTAGATTTGGTTGGATTTTTGACCGCACTTTTTACTGCTTCTTTTTGTGTATCGCCAATGATTTCACCGTCTTTAATTTCAATCACGCGATTCGCGCTGGCGGCAATTTCACGATCGTGGGTTACCATAATAATGGTGTGGCCTTCTGCGTGTAATTGACGCAGAATTTCCATCACCTTTTGACCGCTTTGTGAATCCAATGCGCCAGTGGGTTCATCGGCTAAGATAATTTCACCGCCATTCATCAACGCACGGGCAATACTCACACGTTGTTGCTGACCACCAGAAAGCTGGCTGGGTTTATTTTGCCATTTATCACCTAAGCCTAATTTTTCTAAAAGTTGCTTCGCACGAGAAAGACGTTTTTCTTGTGATATTCCCGCATAAATTGCAGGCAAAGCGACGTTCTCAGCGGCAGTTAAACTTGATAATAAGTTATAGCGTTGGAAAATAAAGCCGAATTTTTGGCTACGTAAATCTGAAAGCTGATCTCTGCTTAATTCAATAGTTTCTTTGCCATTGATTTTGTAAGAACCACTGGTTGCCGTATCCAAACATCCGATGATATTCATCAAGGTCGATTTACCCGAACCAGATTGCCCAATAATCGCCACAAAATCGCCTTTTTCAATATTTAAAGAAACATTCTTTAAAATATGAACACGATTTTCGCCTTCACCGAAGTAACGGTTAAGATCCTTAATTTCAATAATATTCATTAATTTTCTACCGCACTTTTAGAACATTCTTGGACCACGAGGCATAGAGCCTACTTTTTCACCATTGGCCACTTGTGACACGATAACTTTTTCACCTTCGTTTAAACCAGATTTGATTTCAGTTTGGAAATCATTTTGTACACCGGTTTCAACTTCACGCTGTTCAGGTTGATTTTTGTCATTCAATACATTCACAAAGCTTTTGCCATCAAGTTTTTGAATGGCCATATTAGAAACCAATAACACATCTTTGGCATTGGCAATTTTGATGTTGTTTTCTGTCGTCATTCCGATGCGTAAAGTACGATTAGGGTTATCAATTAATACGTTAGCGTAATAGTAAATCGCACTGGTTGTGGAGCTACTACTGCTTGAACTTGTCGAAGATGACGTTGAAGAGCTATCGCTTGTCGTGGTATTGGCTGGATCAACAGAATCAATGACGGAGTGATATACAGTTTGACTATCTGATAAAATAGTAAAGCTGACTTCTTGACCCGCTTTAACTTTGGTAATATCGCCTTCTGAAATTTCAGGCTTAATTTTCATTTTGCTTAAATCGGCAATGGTTACAATTGTTGGAGTCGTTTGGTTGGCATTAACGGTTTGACCTTCAGAAACCGGCACGGAAATAACGGTACCGTCCATTGGTGCGGTGATTTTGGTGTAGCCCACATTGGTTTCTGCGGTATTCACTTCAATTTCAGCTTGTTTGATATTGGCTTCAATGGCTTCCATTTCGGCTTTCGCATTATCAAGTGTGCTTTTTGCACTATTCAAACTATCCAAAGACGTCGCTTTTTGTGTATAAAGTTTTGATAAGCGGTTATAACTTGAAAGAGCAACATCATAAGCGGTTTTCTTCGCTTTTAATTGAGCTTGATAGCTGACTAATGCGGCCTTTTTGGTATTTAAGGTATTAATTTGGGTTGTAGAATCAATATCCGCGATCATTTCGCCTTTTTTGATTTCTTGCCCTAATTTGACATAGAGTTTGGTGATTTTACCCGAAACTTGGGCACCAACATCAACTTCATTCACGCTTTCAACTGAACCAGAAGCGACAACGGTTTTTTCCACATTGCCACGTGTAACGGATTCCGTCAGATAAGTCGTTTCTTGTTTGCTATTGCTTGAGAAAAAATAATAAGCTGCGCCAGCAGCAACGGCTAATCCAAGTAAAATAAAAAAGCGTTTTTTCATAAAGACTTTGTTATCCTAAATAAAAATGAACGTTTGTTCAGTAAAGGGGTATTCTAAAGGTAAACTTTTCAGTTTGCACGAAAAATCTTCAAGTTAGACCTAAAAATCCTCAAAAATTCAGTATTAATTTAATGAAAGTGCGGTTAGTTTTGGGATCAAATTCACAACGCCAGACTTTTCGTATAGAATGGGGAAATTATTTTCAATTTATTGAGAAATTTATGAGCAATACAGAACACACTCTAGAAAATGCGGAAAATACCCGCACACACAATTTCATTACTCAAATTATTGATGAAGATTTAGCTTCGGGTAAACACAAAAGTGTTCATACTCGTTTCCCGCCTGAGCCAAACGGCTATTTGCATATTGGCCACGCCAAATCGATTTGCTTAAACTTTGGCTTAGCAAAAGAATATAACGGTTTATGTAACCTACGTTTTGACGATACCAATCCGGTGAAAGAAGACGTGGAATATGTGGATTCCATTAAAGCCGATGTGGAATGGTTAGGCTTTAAATGGGAAGGCGAGCCGCGTTATGCGTCTGATTACTTCGATGCACTTTATGGTTATGCGATTGAGTTAATCGAAAAAGGTTTAGCGTATGTGGATGAACTTTCTCCAGATGAAATGCGTGAATATCGCGGTACATTAACTGAGCCAGGTAAAAACAGCCCATATCGTGATCGTAGTGTCGAAGAAAACTTAGCGTTATTCGAAAAAATGAAGAACGGTGAGTTTGCGGAAGGTACATTAAGTCTTCGTGCGAAAATCGACATGGCATCGCCATTTATGGTCATGCGCGATCCTGTGCTTTATCGTATTAAATTTGCGAGCCATCACCAAACTGGTGATAAATGGTGCATTTACCCAATGTACGATTTTACTCACTGTATCTCTGATGCGATTGAGCGTATTACACACTCTCTATGTACATTAGAATTCCAAGACAACCGTCGTTTATATGACTGGGTGTTGGACAATATTAGTATTGAACGTCCATTACCGCATCAATATGAATTCTCTCGTTTAAATTTAGAAGGCACGTTAACGTCTAAACGTAAGTTATTGAAATTAGTAAACGACGGTATTGTGGATGGTTGGAATGACCCGCGTATGCCAACGATTTCAGGTTTACGTCGTCGTGGTTATACCCCGGCTTCATTACGTGAATTCTGTCGTCGTATCGGTGTGACTAAACAAGATAACGTCGTAGAGTATTCTGCACTTGAAGCGTGTATTCGTGAAGATTTAAATGAAAACGCACCACGCGCAATGGCGGTGATTGATCCTGTTCGTGTTGTGATTGAAAACTTTGAAGGCGAAGAAACCTTAACGGCGCCAAATCACCCAAATCGTCCAGAATTAGGTGAGCGTCAATTACCGTTTACGAAAGAGCTTTACATTGATCGTGCAGACTTCCGTGAAGAAGCGAATAAACAATATAAACGCTTAGTATTAGGTAAAGAAGTGCGTTTGCGCAACGCCTACGTGATCAAAGCTGAACGTGTCGAAAAAGATGCGAATGGTGAAATTACCACAATTTTCTGTACTTACGATCCTGAAACTTTAGGTAAAAATCCGGCTGATGGCCGTAAAGTGAAAGGGGTAATCCACTGGGTATCTGCAGTACATAATCACCCAGCAGAGTTCCGTTTATACGAGCGTCTTTTCACCGTACCAAACCCTGGTGCAGCAGAAGAAATCGAAAGCGTATTAAATCCAACCTCTTTAGTGGTGAAACACGGTTTTGTAGAACAAAGCCTTGCAAATGCAGAACCTGAAAAAGGTTATCAATTTGAACGCGAAGGTTATTTCTGTGCGGATAATAAAGACAGCCGTCCAGAGCACTTAGTGTTTAACTTAACCGTAAGCTTAAAAGAAGGCTTCTAATTCTAAACAACAAAGTGCGGTCAAAAATCACGTAAATTTTGACCGCACTTTTTTATTGGTTTCACTATGCAATTTGAATCTCATTTTTGGCAAAAAAAATCGCTCCTTGAAATGACGGAATCCGAATGGGAAGCATTATGTGATGGTTGTGGTAAATGCTGCTATCGCAAATATATCCAAGGGCGGGGTAAGCGTGAAAAACTCTACTATACGCGAATTGCTTGCAATCTCTTAGATGTGGAAACAGGGAAGTGTCGTAATTATCCTGAGCGTTTTAAAATCGAAAGTGATTGTACCAAATTAACCAAAAAGAACTTACCTGATTTTGGATGGTTGCCGAATACCTGTGCTTATCGCTTATTGTATGAGGGAAAACCTTTACCCGAATGGCATCCCTTAATCAGCGGTGATCCTAATTCAGTGAAAAATGCAGGTGTTTTAATTCAAGATGGCGTACATGAAGAAGATGTCATTGATTGGTTTGAATTTGTCATTGAAACTGAATAATTTAAATTTCGTTGTTTTTATTCTCTTTAAACTTTGTTTTTTGATTTAGGTCACAATTTGCGAGATTGGCAATTGTATTTCAATTGTGCTTACTTATAATACTCATTAAGTATTATATAGATGTATCATTCGTTGTATGCAAATGTCCTTATCACTTAAACAATGTGCTGAAAAACTTGGCATTTCGTTTTCCCATTATAATATTGATGGGCATTTGATTGATGCGTCGCCAACCAGTATTGATTATTTTATCGAGCAGTTGCAATTTCCGCCGAATATTGGACAAAATCAGCCGTTCCAAGATGTAATATGTGCCTTTGAAAACGAACCCATTCATGATGATTTAATCGCGTTTTCTTCTCCTCCTGATGCTTTTTTGTGTTATCAATCGCTCGACGAGCAAAACCAAATTCAGTTTGAAAAAACAATTCCATATTCAATCGCACTTTTATTGCCTGCTTTGTCTTTTATCTATTATCGTTTGATGCTTTTTGCGCTCAACAAACGAGAAAATACAATCGGTTGTAAATAATCAAGCTTACAAAGCATAAAGGAGTATGTCATGACGAAATTAGTCGCTCAATCAGTAATTAATTCATTTTTTGATGGCAAACATGCCGATCCTTTTGCTGTATTAGGCATGCATGAAACTCACAATGGTATTGAGATTCGTGCTTTATTACCCGATGCAGATAAAGTCGAAGTGATTGACAAAGAAAGTCAATCCATCGTTGTCTCGCTAGAGAAACTGGATGACCGCGGATTTTTTGGTGCTATTGTGCCAGAGATTCACCATTTCTTTACCTACCAATTAAAAGTGTATTGGGGCATAGAAGCCCAAATTATTGAAGATCCGTATCGTTTCCATCCGATGATTAATGACTTGGATCAATGGCTATTGACGGAAGGTTCGTTATTGCGTCCTTATGAAGTATTAGGTGCGCATTTTACTGAATGTGACAGTGTACCGGGCGTAAATTTCCGTGTATGGGCGCCAAATGCTAAACGTGTTTCGTTGGTTGGTGATTTCAACTATTGGGATGGTCGCCGTCATCCAATGCGTTTCCATCCGGCAAGTGGTGTGTGGGAATTATTCTTACCAAAAGCCAGTCTGGGGCAGCGCTATAAATTTGAATTGATTGATTGCAACGGCAACCTTCGTTTAAAAGCTGACCCTTATGCATTTAGCTCTGAATTACGTCCGGATACCGCATCAGAAATCAGCATGTTGCCGGATGTGGTCGAAATGACGGAACAACGTCGTAAAGCGAACCAACGTAATCAACCTATTTCGATTTACGAAGTACATTTGGGATCATGGCGCCGTAATTTAGAAAATAATTTCTGGCTTGATTATGACCAAATTGCCGATGAGCTTATTCCTTATGTAAAACATATGGGCTTTACCCATATTGAGTTTTTACCGATCTCCGAATTTCCATTTGATGGCTCTTGGGGCTACCAACCGATAGGGCTGTATTCACCAACTAGCCGTTTTGGTACACCAGAAGGCTTTAAACGCTTAGTCGAAAAAGCGCACAAAGCAGGTATTAATGTGATTTTAGACTGGGTACCGGGGCATTTCCCTAGTGATACACACGGTTTAGTGGCATTTGATGGTACAGCCTTATATGAACATGCTGACCCTCGTGAAGGCTATCATCAAGACTGGAATACCTTAATTTATAACTATGGTCGTAATGAAGTGAGAAACTTCTTATCCAGTAATGCACTGTATTGGCTTGAACGATTTGGTGTAGATGGCATCCGTGTAGATGCAGTCGCATCAATGATTTACCGCGATTACAGCCGTGCTGAAGGCGAATGGATTCCGAATCAATATGGCGGTCGTGAAAATTTAGAAGCCATTGACTTCTTAAAACATACCAACTGGAAAATCCATTCTGAGGTGTCCGGTGCTATTTCGATTGCGGAAGAGTCCACTTCTTTCGGTGGCGTAACCCATCCAACAGAATACGGTGGTCTTGGATTTAATTTTAAATGGAACATGGGCTGGATGAATGACACCCTAAGTTATATGAAACTCGATCCCGTTTATCGTCGTTATCATCACGACAAAATGACCTTCGGGATGATTTATCAATACAGCGAAAACTTTGTATTGCCACTTTCTCACGATGAAGTTGTACATGGCAAATATTCGTTACTTGGCAAAATGCCTGGCGATGCATGGCAAAAATTCGCTAACTTGCGTGCTTACTACGGTTATATGTGGGGCTATCCAGGCAAGAAATTATTATTCATGGGCAATGAATTTGCTCAAGGTCGCGAATGGAATTATGAAGAAAGTTTGGATTGGTTCTTACTTGACGAAAACCATGGTGGCCTATGGCATAAAGGTGTATTGCAATTAGTCAAAGATTTGAACGGAATTTATCAAAAAAATGCACCGCTCTTTGAATTAGACGGTGAACCGGAAGGCTTTGATTGGTTAGTGGTGGATGATGCGGAAAATTCGGTCTTTGCTTTTGAACGTAAAAGCAGTAATGGCGAACGCATTATTGTAATCAGTAACTTCACACCTGTGCCACGCGAAGGCTACCGTATCGGTGTAAATGTAGCGGGTGAATACGAAGAAATTTTGAATACTGACTCAATGTATTATCAAGGTTCAAACGTAGGTAATTTTGGCTTGGTAGAAAGCGAAGCGATCGCAAGTCACGGACGTGAAAATTCGATTAGCGTGACCATTCCGCCACTCGCAACGATCTATTTAAAATATAAAGCATAACAATCGCGAAAAACACAATGTTTAGTATTTATAACAATGGCAAACCTTCCCCAATGGGATATTCACAAATGCTAGAAAACGGTCTAAAAATTTCGAATTTTGCGCTGTTTTCTAGTGCGGTCGATGCTGTTGAACTTTGCTTGTTCCGTGATGGCAAAGAAAGCCGTTTTGCTATGAGCAGAACCGATGATATTTGGCATGTGGCAATTGAAGGCGTTGAGTTAAATGATGAGTATGCGTTCAGAATCACAGGCAAAAATGACCGCACTTTAGCCAATCCGCAAAAGTTAATGCTTGATCCTTATGCGAAAGCAGTAAGCCATAAACCGGATTTAAGCTCACCAGAATCTCGTTCAATTTTCGTGTTAAATGATGAACGAGATAATGCAGCGATTGCACCTAAAGGCCGCATTATTGATGAGTATTTTGATTGGTCAGGGGATTGTAAACCGTCTATTCCTTGGGCTCAAACCATTGTGTATGAATTAAATGTTAAAGGATTTAGCCAATTAAATTCCCATATTCCAGAAAATATCCGTGGTACTTATGCGGCATTGGCTCACCCCGAAAACATTGCGTACTTTAAATCATTGGGTATTACCAGCCTTGAATTGCTCCCAGTGAATTTCTTCATTGATGAACCACATTTGCAAGAAAAAGGATTACGCAATTATTGGGGCTATAACCCATTAGCTATGTTTGCTTTAGAACCGAGTTACGCAGCTGATCAAAAACAGCCTTTGAACGAGTTTAAGAGCATGGTGAAAACCTTGCATCAAGCGGGTATTGAAGTGATTTTAGATGTGGTGTTTAACCATACGGCTGAATCTGAAAAATCATTTCCAACATTTTGCCAGCGTGGTATTGATGACAAAACCTATTACTGGCAAAACGAGCATGGTGATTACCTCAACTGGACGGGGTGCGGCAATATGCTCAATCTTGCTAATGATGTTACTCGCAAATGGGTATTAGATTGTTTACGTTACTGGGTAACAGAATGTCATGTGGATGGTTTCCGTTTTGATTTAGCGACGGTACTTGGTCGTGAAACGCCTGATTTCAATCCAAATGCAAAATTGTTTGCGGAAATGGAACAGGATGAGGTTCTACAAAGAATTAAATTAATCGCAGAACCTTGGGATATAGGCCATTACGGTTACCAAGTTGGTTATTTCCCAGCCTATTTTTCTCAATGGAATGATCGTTTCCGTGATGATATGTGTCGTTTTTGGTTATGGCAAAGTGGTGAAGTGGGTGCTTTTGCAGAACGTGTTGCTGGCTCGAGCGATATTTTTAAACGAGAAGGACGATTACCGCATGGTAGCTTGAACTTTATTACTGCCCATGATGGTTTTACATTACGAGATTTAGTGAGCTATAACCATAAACACAATGAAGCTAACGGCGAAGAGAACCGTGACGGACGCAATGAAAACTATAGCTACAATCATGGCATAGAAGGTTCTCAACTCGATTTAGCTGATGAATGGCAAAGTGCGGTCGAAAATAACCGTGTTTTATCAGAAAAAGGCTTGTTAGGCTCGCTATTATTATCAAATGGTGTGCCGATGCTACTTGCTGGAGATGAGTTTGGTAACAGTCAATATGGCAATAACAATGCCTATTGCCAAGACAACGAAATGACGTGGTTAAAATGGGAGAATTTTAACCAGACCTTATTTGACTTCACCAAGCAAACCATTGCATTACGAAAAAAAATTCAAAGTTTGCAGCAGGACGCTTGGTGGTCGGATGAAAATGTCGAGTGGTTGAACACAGGGGGAAACCCTATGACCCTAGACGATTGGCATAATCGGGAAAGCAAAGCCCTACAAGTTATGTTGGACGGCAAATATCTTTTCTTAATTAATGCAAAAACTGAACCGCAATCTTTTTATTTGCCAAAGGGTAAATGGAAAAAGATTGCCGAAACTGAAAATAGCGTGATTCAACAATGTGATGTGAGCGGTATAGCATTTGAAGTGTTGGAACATATGGATGATGAAAACGATGGAGTTTGTTATGAAAAGTGATCTTAATAAATATGAATTAGTTAAAGATACTTTAGTGCTTATTTTGGCTGGTGGTCGAGGTTCCCGTTTACATGAATTAACCGATAAACGTGCTAAACCTGCGTTATATTTTGGCGGTAATCGTCGCATTATTGATTTTGCGCTTTCCAACTGTATTAACTCAGGCCTGAATCGCATTGGTGTGGTGACCCAGTATGCCGCTCACTCTTTATTACGCCATTTACAAACAGGTTGGTCATTCTTACCGCAAGAGCGTGGTGAATTCGTTGATATGTTACCTGCCCGTCAACAAATTGATGATTCTACGTGGTACCGTGGGACAGCGGATGCGGTATATCAAAATATGGCGATTATCCGTAATCACTATCGCCCCAAATACATTTTGATTCTTGCTGGCGACCATATTTATAAACAAGATTACAGTGTTATGTTGATGGATCACGTGAGAAGTGGAGCAAAATGTACAGTAGGCTGTATTGAGGTACCTCGTTCTGAAGCGAGTGAATTTGGTGTCATGGCGGTAAACGAAAATCTTAAAGTGAAAGCCTTCGTTGAGAAACCAAAAGATCCACCAGCAATGGTTGGTAAACCAGACATTTCATTAGCTTCCATGGGGATTTATGTCTTTGATGCAGAATATCTCTATAAAATGCTTGATAGAGAAGTAAACACACCTTGCACATCTCATGACTTTGGTAAAGATGTCTTGCCAAAATGCTTGGAAGAAGGCGTGCTTTATGCGCATCCATTCAGCCGTTCCTGTATGGGCCGTAACACTGAAGGTGAAATTTACTGGCGTGATGTGGGTACACTTGATAGTTTCTGGCAATCTAATATCGATTTGGTTTCAGAAAATCCACAATTAGATATTTATGATCAAAGCTGGCCAATTCGTGGTAATCCAGTACAGGCTTATCCATCTAAATTCTTCTATAAAAAAGCGAATGTCAAACCAGTGGATAACTCGCTTATCGGTGGGGGCTGTGTGATTACCGATGCATCTATTAGTAACTCGGTGTTGTTTGATAGAATCAAAATTGATGAAGACTCTTCAGTTGATCACTGCGTCGTGTTACCGCAAGTACAAATTGGTAAAAATTGTATATTGAAAGATTGTATTATTGATCGCCATTGCATTATTCCAGATGGTATGGAAATCGGTGTGGACAAAGCCCTCGATAGTAAACGTTTCCGTGTAAGTTCTACCGGTAAAGTTGTACTTGTTACATCAGCAATGTTGAAAAAATTGCAGGGTGAAGAAGTCACTAACGAAGAACATTTGGATTAAAGTGCGGTCAATTTTGACAGTATTTTAAGTGAAGTAAAAAGATTGTGCTGTTATCAATGACAGCACAATTTTAAGTATAAAAGGAAAATTATGAGAGTTTTACATGTTTGCTCGGAGATGTATCCCTTACTCAAAACTGGCGGACTTGCCGATGTTTTAGGGGCATTGCCTTTTGCACAAAAAGAAATTGGTATAGATGCACGTATTTTGTTGCCGGCTTATCCAAAAATTTCAGCGGGCATTGAGAATACGCATGTCGTCACAGAATTTGATAATTTTGCTGGTCATGTTGTATTGCGTTATGGTGAATACAATGGTGTAGGGATTTATCTGATTGATGCACCACATCTCTATTGGAGAGAAGGAAATCCTTATCATGATAGCGATTACAACGATTATGCTGATAACTATAAACGCTTTGCTTTATTAGGCTGGGTGGGCGCTGAGCTTGCGACAGGCTTAGATAGCTGGTGGCGAGCTGAAGTAGTGCATGCTCATGATTGGCATGCGGGCTTAGCCGCCGCTTATCTCTTTAATAAAGGTCGTCCTGCAAAATCAGTATTTACGATTCATAACCTGGCATATCAAGGACAATTTGCCCACCGTCATTTACATGAAATTGGATTGCCAGAAGGGATGTTCCATGTTGATGGTTTAGAGTTATTTGGCCAAATTTCATATTTGAAAGCAGGTCTCTATTATTCTGATATGGTCACAGCAGTGAGTCCAACTTATGCGAAAGAAATTACCACACCAGACTTTGCTTATGGCTTGCAAGGCTTATTAACAGGCCTACGTGAAGCTGGCAAGTTGGTGGGGATTTTAAATGGCGTGGATCAAGAAATTTGGCATCCAAGTTGTGATGCGTATATTCAGCATCACTACAAATTAAAATCTATCGCAGGCAAGAAGAAAAATAAAGAGGATTTACAAGCTTACTTCAATTTGCCACAACAACCTGATGCACTCTTATTTGTGATGGTGACTCGCTTAACAGAACAAAAAGGCGTAGATTTACTGATTGCCACAGCGGATGAAATTGTTAAACAAGGTGGCCAACTAACCATTCTCGGCTCAGGTGCAAAACATTTGGAAGAGGGGATTTGCCAATTAGCACAACGTTACCCAGAAAATATTGCAGTGAAAATTGGCTATGATGAAGCACTTTCACATTTAATGGTTGCCGGTGGTGATGTCATTTTAGTACCAAGCCGCTTTGAACCTTGTGGATTAACTCAACTATATGGTTTGCAATATGGCACATTGCCACTTGTTCGTGCGACGGGAGGATTAGCGGATACCGTGACCAACAGTACAAGTGAAACCATTAAAGAGCGTACTGCAACAGGTTTTGTATTTCAAAAAGCCGAAGCAGATGATTTACGAAGTGCTATCCAGCATGCCTTTACCTTGTGGCAAAAGCAACGTGTTTGGGCGATGGTGCGTAATAATGCCATGGCACAGGACTTTAGTTGGAAAAATGCGGCCGCTCAATATGAGCAGCTCTATTTAGGCATTTTGGACTCATAATTAAATGGATTGACTCCCTCTTCAAAATAATCGCCTTTGAAGGAGGAGTTTTTGTTGTTTTTTTCGTAAAAAAGCTTAAAATTTGCGCGATTTTTTTATTGAGGTTTTACTTTCTATGATCATGGACAATTTTGATTCGCCATTTCTCTACAATCGACCAAGTCTTGATGTTGAAGGCGTAAAAAAAGCAATTGTTTATAAATTAATTTTCTTAATTGGTCGTTCACCAAAAGAGGCGAGTCAACGCGATTGGCTAAATGCGACACTTCATGCAGTGCGTGATTTAGTGACTGAAGGCTGGATTACCACCGCTCGTCAATCTCGTGCAGAAGAAACCCGTCGTGTTTATTACCTTTCTATGGAATTCTTAATTGGCCGTACACTTTCTAATGCGATGATCGCAGAAGGTGTTTATGACGTGGCAGAAAAAGCCCTGGCTGAATTAAATGTTAATTTGGAAGAGATTATTGAAAAAGAAGTGGATCCAGGTTTAGGTAACGGGGGATTAGGTCGCCTTGCTGCTTGCTTTATGGACTCACTGGCAACATTAGCGATTCCTGCGATGGGTTACGGTATTCGTTATGAATACGGTATGTTCCGTCAAAAAATTGAAAATGGTCAACAAGTTGAACGTCCGGATGATTGGTTGGAAAAAGGTGCGCCTTGGGAATTTATGCGTCCATCAAAACGTTTCAGTATTGATTTTGGTGGTCATATCTATTTTGAAGATAAAAAATGTATCTGGAATCCGGCTGAAAAAGTGACCGCACTTGCATACGATCAAATGATCCCAGGCTATAAAAATGATTCGGCATCGACCTTACGTTTATGGTCTGCGCATGGTGGAGAGTTATTTGATTTAGCTGAATTTAACCGTGGTGATCATTTAGCGGCGGTAGCAACGCGTTCCGCTAACCAAAACCTTTCTCGTGTACTTTATCCAGATGATTCTACTTGGAATGGTCGTGAGTTACGTTTACGTCAAGAGTACTTCTTAGTATCAGCATCTTTACAAGATATTCTTCGTCGTCATCTAAGAACACATGGTACATTGGATAATCTTGCTGATAAAGTAGCGATTCACTTGAATGATACCCACCCGGCATTAGCGATTCCTGAGTTGATGCGTATTTTAATCGATTTACACGGTTACTCATGGCAAAACGCTTGGGATGTGACTCGTCGTATTTTCTCTTATACTTGCCATACGTTAATGTCAGAAGCATTAGAAACCTGGCCGGTAGAAATGATGGCGAAGATCTTACCGCGTCACTTACAAATGATTTTTGAAATCAATGATCATTTCCTTGAATATGTGAAAACGTATGTCACCACCGATATGGACTTTATCCGTCGCGTTTCACTTATCGAAGAAGGATATCAACGTAAAGTGCGCATGGGATGGTTGTCTGTTGTCGGTTCACATAAAGTGAACGGTGTTGCGGCGATTCACTCAGATCTTATGGTGACATCAACCTTTGCTGATTTTGCTCGCATCTATCCAGAACGTTTTACTAACGTAACAAACGGTGTGACACCACGTCGTTGGCTTGCCGTAGCGAACCCGAAATTAGCGGCTTTATTTGATCAATATATTGGTTCTGAATGGCGTTGCGATTTAAGCCAAATTGAAAAACTTAAAGCGTTTGCAGATAAAGGTGAATTTAAGCGTGCAGTAGCAGATATTAAATACGATAACAAAGTGAAATTAGCACAATATGTGAAGAAAACACTTGATATTGATTTAGATCCACATGCTTTATTTGATGTACAAGTAAAACGTATTCACGAATACAAACGTCAAATGCTTAATGTGTTACACATTATTGCACGTTATAACGAAATGCTTGCTCATCCAGAAAAAGATTGGCAGCCACGTGTGTTCATTCTAGCGGGTAAAGCAGCTTCAGCTTACTATGCAGCAAAACAAACCATTCGTTTGATTAATGATGCGGCAAATGTCATCAATAATGATGAACGCTTAAAAGGTCGTTTAAAAGTTGTCTTTATTTCGAACTACAGCGTAAGTCTTGCACAATTAATCATTCCAGCGGCAGATATTTCTGAGCAAATCTCTCTTGCAGGAACAGAAGCATCAGGTACCAGTAACATGAAGTTTGCCTTAAATGGTGCGTTAACATTGGGTACGCTTGATGGTGCGAACGTTGAGATTTTAGATAATGTTGGTGAAGACCACATCTTTATCTTCGGTAATACGGTTGAACAAGTGGAAGCATTACGTCGCGAAGGTTATCGTCCGTTTGATTATTATCAAAATGACGAGCAATTACGTGAAGTTATTGACCAAATTATCCGTGGTGATTTCTCGCCGGAAGAACCGAACCGTTATCACTCTCTCATTCAAGGTCTACAATACCACGATTATTATCAATCTTTTGCTGATTTCCGCAGTTATGTGGAAGCGCAAAAAGCAGTAGATAAAAAATATCAAGATCGTGACGTATGGATAGCAAGTACCATTCAAAATATGGTGAACATGGGCTTCTTCTCATCAGACCGTACAATTCTTGAATATGCGAAAAATATCTGGAAAATTGAACCGTTAAAACTCGAGAAGTAAGTTCTTTTCCTCTCGTAGAAAACCCTGTCGGATTATTTCCACAGGGTTTCTTTTTATGCTAAAATCCACCGTCAAATTTATTGTTCATTCAGATTAGGAAAAAGTATGAAAGTTTTAGAAGGTGCGGTAGCTGCGCCAAATGCTAAAATCGCAGTGGTGATTGCTCGTTTTAACAGTTTTATTAATGAAAGTTTATTAGAAGGCGCGGTAGATGCATTAAAACGTATCGGTCAAGTGAAAGATGAGAATATCACTATCGTTCGTGCTCCAGGTGCGTATGAACTTCCATTAGTGGCACGTCGTTTAGCTGAAAGCAAAAAATTTAATGCAATCGTGGCATTAGGTACAGTAATCCGAGGTGGTACAGCTCACTTTGAATATGTAGCGGGTGAAGCAAGCAGCGGTTTAGGTCAAGTAGCAATGCAAGCTGAAATTCCAGTGGCTTTTGGTGTTTTAACGACTGAAAACATTGAACAAGCTATTGAACGCGCAGGTACTAAAGCAGGTAACAAAGGTGCAGAAGCAGCATTAACGGCACTTGAAATGGTGAACCTTTTACAACAAATTGATGCGGCATAATTCCAATGACAGAGAAAAAAGAACCTGTAAAAAAAGTATCGCCACGTCGTAGAGCGAGAGAATGTGCGGTTCAAGCATTATATTCTTGGGCGCTCTCTGGTAACGCACCAGAACAAGTGGAACTCACGTTCGTTGTGGATCAAGATTTAAAAGGTGTGGATAAACCTTATTTTAGCCGCCTTTTCCGTCAAACCGTTGCGAATGTAGAAGCCGTTGATTTTTCAATGAGCCATTATTTAGATCGCGCGTTGGATGAATTAGATCCGATTGAAAAAGCGATTTTACGTTTAGCGGTTTATGAACTTCAATTTGAGCCAGATGTGCCGTATAAGGTAGCGATTAACGAGGCAATTGAAGTGGCGAAAGTGTTTGGTGCAGATGAAAGCCATAAATACATTAACGGTGTATTGGATAAAGTCGCTCCTGCATTAGGTCGCAAATAATTATTCAAATGTAGGGTAGACAAATGTCTGCCCTTTGTTTTTTGGTGCGTAGATAAAATGAGTACGGGTGAATTTGAGCTTATAGGGCGATACTTCTCAATACAAAAAGGTAATCAACACTTTGTTGATTTCACTATTGGGGATGATTGTGCGATCACTCATATTCCTGAAGGCTATCAGCTTGCCATTACCACCGATACAATGGTCGAGGGTACGCATTTTTTATCTTCCATTTCTCCCCAAGATTTAGCGTATAAAGCCATCGCAACAAATCTAAGTGATTTAGCTGCTATGGGCGCTAAACCCGCTTGGATTTCTCTTGCACTCACATTACCTGAAGTTGATGAAAACTGGCTGAGCCAATTTAGCCAAAGTCTGTTTGATACATTAAATCAATATAATGTGACGTTAATTGGTGGCGATACAACGAAAGGCCCACTTTCTGTAACCATTACGGCACAAGGTTTCGTACCAAAAGGAAAGGCTTTATTCCGACATAACGCGAAGGTTGATGATGTAATTTATGTATCGGGCACGTTAGGTGATAGCGCGGCGGGTTTAAATTGGATTTTACAAGGTAAAAGTGCGGTCGATTTTGATGCTGAATTTTTAGTAAAACGCCATTTTCATCCAACGCCACGTGTTGAATTAGGTCAAGCCTTAGTGGAAATTGCGCATTCGTGCATTGATATTTCAGATGGTCTTGTCGCTGATTTAGGACATATTTTAACGAGAAGCCAATGTTCAGCGGAGATTGAATTATCTACCTTGCCTTTATCCACACCACTCAAAAAAATATATCGCTTAGAAAAGGCAGAAGCGTTTGCATTAAGTGGCGGGGAAGATTATGAGCTTTGCTTTACGGTTCCTGCAAATAAAAAGGCCGAGATTGAAAAGTTGTCCCAATTATTAAATGTACCTTGCACTTGTATCGGAAAAATTGTTCCGCAAAATAGCAATCAGATTACTTTTTTAAAAGATGGATGTGTCATCAATTATCAAGCGCCGTCTGGCTTCGATCATTTTAAGGATAAATAATGAATAGTTCACCTCTTGATAAAGTTAGCTTAAAAAATCCAGTTCATTTACTGGCATTAGGTTTCGGTTCAGGACTCATTCATCCTGCACCGGGTACATGGGGAAGTTTAGCCGGAACGATGTTAGGCTCCGCATTATTAACCTGTCTTGGACTAAAAATCTTCCTAATTTTGACCGCACTTTGCTTTGCGCTTGGCTGTTATCTATGCCAAAAAACCGCAGATGATATGGGCGTTCATGATCACGGTTCCATTGTTTGGGATGAATTTGTTGGGGTATTTATCGTGTTAGCCGTGATTCCAACTTTATCCTTGCCTTGGATTGTCATTGCCTTTGTATTGTTTCGTTTTTTCGATATTTTAAAACCTTATCCCATCCGTTATTTTGACCAAAAACTGGAAAGCGGTTTTGGGATTATGGTGGATGATGTTCTAGCAGCAATCTATGCGGTTATCGTGATTGCGATATTACGTATCGTAGGCTTACCATGCTAAATTTGATGATTATTCATCTTGTTGGCTTACTTTCGCCTGGCCCAGATTTTTTCTATGTCAGCCGAATTTCAGCGATGAGTTCTCGTCAAGAAGCTATTGGTGGTGTGATAGGGATTACCATTGGTGTATTAATCTGGGCAACGGCTGCTGTTTTAGGGCTCGCCATTATTTTTGCCACCATGCCAATTATTCAAGGCATCGTGATGATGCTTGGTGGATCGTATTTAGTTTATCTCGGCATTAAAATGGCAAAAGTGAAAACCAATGCGGTCTTTGATGAAAAGCAGAATGTAAATACATCAAATCAATCGACTTTAAAAAGCATTATGAAAGGCTTATTGGTCAATTTATCTAATGCTAAAGTGGTGATTTATTTCAGCAGTGTGATGTCATTGGTTTTAGTAAATATTACCGAAACATCACAAATTTTGACCGCACTTGCTGTGATTACCGTAGAAACCTTTTTATATTTCTACATCATTTCAGTGCTTTTTTCGCGTTCTGTTGCAAAACAGTTTTATAGCCAATATAGTCGCTATATTGATAATGCTGCAGGGCTGATTTTTATTTTCTTCGGAATCTATTTAATTTATAGTGGCGTTCAACACGCTTTAATTTGATTAAAAAAGGACAAAACATGACATTAAAAATTGCGATCGCCGGGGCTGGCGGAAGAATGGGGCGTCAATTAATTCAAGCCGTACATAGTGCAGAAGGGGCTGAATTAGGTGCTGCTTTTGAACGTAAAGGTTCCTCTTTAGTTGGTGCAGATGCTGGCGAGCTGGCGGGTATTGGTACATTAGGTATCAAAGTATCAGATGATTTAAATGCAGAAAAAGACAACTTTGATTTGCTGATTGATTTCACCCGTCCAGAAGGCACACTTGAGCATATCGCATTTTGTGTTGCTCATAATAAAAAAATGGTAATTGGTACTACGGGGTTTGATGATGCAGGCAAAGCTGCAATTCAAGCTGCATCGGAAAAAATCGCCATTGTATTTGCCTCAAACTTTAGCGTAGGGGTGAATCTGGTATTTAAACTATTAGAAAAAGCCGCCAAAGTGATGGGCGATTATTGCGATATCGAAATCATTGAAGCGCATCACCGTCATAAAGTGGATGCACCATCGGGTACCGCACTTTCAATGGGCGAACACATTGCGAAAACCCTTGGTCGTGATTTGAAAACGCATGGCGTATTTTGTCGTGAAGGCATTACAGGCGAACGCAAACGTGATGAAATTGGTTTCTCTACCATTCGTGCCTCTGATGTCGTGGGTGAACATAGTGTATGGTTTGCAGATATCGGTGAGCGTGTTGAAATTGCTCACAAAGCATCAAGCCGTATGACATTTGCAAATGGCGCAGTGCGTGCAGGTAAATGGTTAGAAAAACAATCTCACGGATTGTTTGATATGACAGATGTGTTGGATTTGAATAATTTATAATTCTATTTCTAAATCACTTTCCACCCGACAACAACAGAGTAAAATCTCATCGGGTTGAATAAAGGCAAGGGGCTCTTCAGCGTAGTAAACCTTGCCTTTTTTGATCTTAACGCGACAAGAACCACAATAGCCAGAACGACATTGATATTCATGGTGAATTTGATGTTGTTCTAAAAAATTAAGCAGAGAAGTTTGGTTATCGAAATCTAAGGTGATTTGGCGCTGAATAAGATGGATTTTCATGAAACAAAATAAAACAAAATTTTGCTCATTATAGAAGAAAGAGAAGTAAAACTCACGGCTCTTTTGTTGTAATATAGCGAGCTAATATTCATCATAAGGGAAGAGCATGAGAACCTTTCTAAAATTAACGTGGATTTCAATCGCACTTTTATTAACGGCTTGTAGCACTATTTCAAAAGAGCCGGTTAAGCATATTGATATGTATGTAAAGCCTTATTACGATGCCAGAGATGGGCGACTTGAACAGATTAATGTGAACAAAGATATTGATGCGTTATTACTGAAAAATACACAAAAAGACTTTGAAAGTGCGGTCAATATTATTGAGAAAAAAGTGGATTTTGTTTCTCCGATGACAATGTTTGCACTTTCTGCTCGTGCTTATGATTTTGGCCTACGAGATGAAGCGGTAAAATGGTTTTATCGTGGGCAAAATCGTTTAATCACTGCTTTATATGTGTTGGATTTAGATAAATTAACAGTATCGAATAACACAGCATTTGGGCAATTAGTGGGACAGCATGTTAATCCGTATGCGTTCTGTGATTTGAATAAGCAACACAAGGCGGCGCAAGATGCGATTGACTGGGCTAAAAATCATCCGTATCAGGCGGTGTTTTTACCTCAATTACCGAGCAAGCATCCAGATAGAAAACAAGCGTTAAAAGAAGCAGAAGCAAAACTTGATGCACGTTTAGTTGAGCAAGACCGCTATTTTGCTAATCCTGAAAATAAAGCGAAATGGGAAAAAGAACGCCAAGATAACTTAGTTAATGAACGATTTTGTTGGTAATTTTAAAAATTTTAAAAATCTTAAGGTTGCTTAAGATTTCATTAAGATTTGTTGTGTTTAATAAGCATCAACAAGGCGGCAATGAGGATAATCCTTCGCTTTGAAACATGATTAATTTATGCTTAATTTTATTTAGGAGAACATGATGAAAAAATTTGCTTTAGCAACCCTTTTAGCTTTATCTACTTCAGCAGCATTTGCTGGTTTTAATGGCAACACTGCACAAGGTGGCTTCCAAGGTGGTGATCAAGGTCAACAACTTACTGTTAAACAAGCATTATCTGCGAAAGATAATTCTATGATTACCTTAGTCGGTAACATCACTCAACAAATTGATGGTGATGAATATGTTTTCACCGATGGCACAGACCAAATCAAATTGGAAATTAAAAAGCGCGTTTGGAATGGTTTAAATGTGGGACCTCAGGATAAAATCCGCGTTTACGGTAAATTGGATAATGAACCTTTTGAAAAACCAGAGCTTGAAGTAATTAGCATTGAAAAAGCGCAATAATTCATATAATTTGAAGTGGTGGGCAAAAGCCCGCCATTTTTTCGTTTTGAGAAAGATAAAAGTGCGGTCAATATTATGCGAGTTTTATTAGTAGAAGACGATGCGCTCATCGGCAATGGTCTGCAAATTGGTTTAACAAAATCAGGCTTTATTGTAGATTGGTTTACCGATGGGCAAAGTGGATTAAATGCCTTAATCGGCGCGCCTTATGATGCGGTGGTATTGGATTTAACCCTGCCTAAACTGGATGGTTTGGATGTATTAAAACAATGGCGTTCAAATAATCAAGATGTGCCTGTATTGATTTTAACTGCGCGTGATACATTGGATGAACGCATTAAAGGCATTCAACAAGGTGCCGATGATTATCTTTGCAAACCCTTTGCCTTGGCGGAAGTGGTGGTGCGATTGCAGGCATTAATTCGTCGTCGTTATGGGCAAGTTAAACCTCAGATTGAGCATGGCAATGTCAAACTCGATCCTGCTCAACGTAAGGCTTGGTTGAATGAAGATGAAATTACATTAACCGGGCGTGAATATAAATTACTCGAACTTTTTATGCTGAATAAAGAGAGAGTACTTTCTCGTGCAACCATCGAAGAAAAACTGTCAAATTGGGATGAAGAATTAAGTAGCGGTGCATTGGACGTGCATATTTATAATTTGCGTCAAAAACTGGGTAAACAATTTATTCGTACAGTACATGGCGTAGGCTATGCCTTAGGACAAGTTAATGAAAAATAAACGACTGAGTTTTCGTCTCTTAATCGGTTTAAGTTTGACCGCACTTTGTGTGTGGTGCATTGCCACAGCTGTAGCATGGACGGTCGTCAAAAAAGAAGCTAAAGATGTGTTTAATGCACAACAAGTGCTTTTTGCTGAGCGTTTAGCGACGTCTGATTTGAAAAATGTCTTATTAGATGAAAATGCTAACTTTCCACGTGGTGGATTTAAACCGCAGAAACGTCATTACGATAATGACGCTCTAGCCTTTGCTATATTTTCTAACAAAGGCGAAAGACTATTAACCGATGGTGATAATGGCGACAAATTTATTTTTCAAAATAAGACGGGTTTTAGCAAAGAATATATTTTAGATGACGACGATGAATGGCTGATTTATTGGCAACCTGTCGGTAAAGGCGAACTTGTCATTGCGGTGGGACAAGAATTGGAATACCGCGAAGAGTTGGTCAATAAAATGGTCTTCAGCCAAACAGGGATTTGGTTTGCAGGATTACCAATACTATTATTGGTTGCGTTTATTGTGATTTATCGTGCATTAAAACCAATTAATCGATTGAGTCGAAACGTACAAGCTCGCCGACCAGGTGATGTGTCGTTATTAGAAACTGATGATGTGCCAACAGAGATTCTACCGTTAGTCCAAAACTTAAATCAATTTTTCACACGTACCAGTGAGCAGTTAAAACGGGAGCGCCGCTTTGTTTCTGATGCAGCACATGAATTACGTAGTCCATTAGCGGCATTGCGTATTCAAACAGAAGTCGCACAGTTAGCTGGCGATGATGCACAAACTCGTGAAATGGCCTTAGCGCATTTAACCCAAGGTATCGACCGAGCAACTCAATTAATCGAACAGCTTCTTACGCTTTCCCGCTTAGAGAATCTCAAAGAATTAGATAACCTTGCTGATATTCATTGGTCGGAAATTATCACTTCGCTTATTGGTGATTTATATTTTAGTGCACAACAACGCCAAATCGAATTACAGTTTGAGCATCAGGGAGATCCTGCCGTTAAGCAAGGGCAGCCATTATTACTTGCACAAATGCTACGAAACTTATTGGATAATGCCATAAAATATTGTCCTCAAGGCACTCTGGTTCGTGTGATTTTACAGCCACGTAAAATTTTTATTGAAGATAATGGCGGTGGTGTTGCGCCAGAAGAATTAGCAAAATTAGGGCAGCGTTTTTATCGTCCCGCAGGACAAAATGAAAAGGGAAGTGGGCTTGGATTGTCTATTGTGGCAAGAATAGCGGAATTGCATCACTATCGTTTCCGATTAGAAAATATTGAATCCAACAGACAAGTTAAAGGTTTGCGAGCTATCATTGAGTTATAAAAAAGGGCGTTAATTACGCCCTTATTATTAAAACATTCCACCAATTAGTTCTAATCGACCTTTTTCAACTTTAATTTCTTTGGCAAATTTCTTTATGAGCATTTGTTTCATATCACTTTCATCCAAGGTATAAACAGGCATACGACTTAATAAGGCTGCCACACCATCGCTTAATAGTGGCATAACATCTTGGAGTTGCTCCATTGCACTATTAGGTTCGCCAGACCATTGCAAAATTCGCAGATTTTTTAAATAGAGCGCACCTTCCTGTGCGTTATATTCTGGAACGGCATCAAAGGTTAAATGCAACTTAGCTGGGTAGGTTTTACCAGATAAACGAATAAGCGTATCAGCCAAACCACTCATTTCAACACGATTACTTTCAGTTTGCCCGATTTTAGTCACTAAATCTTTCAGTGCGTAATCCATGGAAAATAACCCTGGAATACCGAGCTTGTCATTAATCGTGCCTTTTTCACTTAAATACTGGTTAATTTGTTGCTCACTGATGCTAAAAGGGGAAGCTTGTACAGATAGCGTGCAGAAACCTAATGTTAGTACGGTAAGCACTTTTTTCAAAAAATGCATATTTTTCTCCTTGATTGAAAAAGAATAAAAATTTTGTAGAATGTATCTCTTATCTTTTTACTATACAATAAAAATTTTAGGTAAGAGAACATGAGTTTGTCGTTTAAAGACCATGTGCAAAAGCTTCTTGAAGAACATCGTGGAGAACGCGTTTTCCGCTTTGAATATTTAGGAAAACATTATTGGCTAAAACAGCCTGAACAATTAAAAGGGATATGGTTATTACTAAAACCACGTCCAAAACAACATTTTAAAGAAGAGTGTGAAATACTACAGCATCTAAATAATATTGGTGCACCAGTACCTAAATTATGCGCTTTCGGTGATGATTATTTAGTATTGGAAGATGCTGGGCCAACATTAAACATCTGGCTGAATGATGAGACATTGTCTTGGGCAGAAAAATCACATATTTTGTATTCAGCGATAGAAATATTGATCAATCTTCATCAACAAGGCATTATTCACGGTCGTCCAGCTATACGTGATATCGCATGGAAAGAAGGTAAGATTACTTTTATGGACTTTGAATCCCATTCAAAAAGCCATAATGAACATTGGTTGATTACACGTGATATGTTGGCATTTTTAGACAGTTTATGTCGTGTGAAAAGCTTAGATGATGAAAAGCTTAATGAATTATTTGATTATTATAAATCTTACTGTCCAATAACTTATTGGGATGATATGTTGTCATATGTGAGAAGATTTCGTTGGCTTTATTATCTTTTACTTCCGTTCAAACCAATTGCAAGAACGGACCTATTGGCCGTTTATCGGTTATTTGAACATTTAACAAAGGAAAATCTATGAAAAAATTATTTTTAGTGGCTTTATTAAGTGCTTTGGTGAGTGCTTGTTCTGTCGGTGTAGGTGCAGGTGGCGGCAGTAATGGTGTAGGCGTTGGTGTTGGTTTAGGCACTGGCTTTGGATTCTAACGCTCACTTTAGATAAAGCAAAGTGCGGTCAAAAAATCTCAGGTTTTCAAGAAAACTAGCAGAAATCGCTTGATCTTTTGATTTAGATCACTATAATATACCCCATATTTCGGACGCGGGGTGGAGCAGCTTGGTAGCTCGTCGGGCTCATAACCCGAAGGCCGTCGGTTCAAATCCGGCCCCCGCAACCAATAACAAGTTCAGTAAAAAGAACCCCAAATTTGGGGTTTTTTTGTACGAGAAATTTAGAAACTGGGCTTAGGTTCATTGACGAACCTAACCCTTTTTTTATGTCTGAATTTTAAGATTAGGAGCAAAAATTGGCAACATTAGAACAAAAATTGCAAGAGATGCTTCAAGGTGCAGTAGAAGACTTAGGCTGCGAACTTTGGGGGATTGAATGCCAACGTGCAGGTCGTTTTATGACCGTACGTTTATTCATTGATAAAGACGGTGGCGTAGGCGTTGATGATTGTGCTGATGTAAGTCGTCAAGTGAGCGCGATTTTAGACGTGGAAGATCCAATTGCGGATAAATATAACCTCGAAGTGTCATCACCAGGTCTTGATCGTCCACTATTTACGCTTGAACAATTCCAACGTTATGTGGGCGAGGATATCGCTGTGCATTTACGTATTCCTGTTTTAGATCGTCGTAAATGGCAAGGTAAATTGGAAAAAATTGAAAATGACATGTTGACACTTATTGTTGATGGTCAGGAACAAGTTCTTATTTTTGGCAACATTCAAAAAGCCAATGTAATCGCAAAATTTTAAAGGAGAAAAAGGAAAATGAGTAAAGAGATTTTGTTAGCTGCTGAAGCAGTATCTAACGAGAAGTTATTACCACGTGAAAAGATTTTTGAAGCGTTAGAGAGTGCGATTGCACTTTCAACGAAGAAGAAATATGACTATGAAACCGATATTCGCGTGTCTATCAACCCTAAAACGGGTGAATTTGATACATTCCGTCGTTGGTTGGTGGTTGATGAAGTTAAAGTGCCAACAAAAGAAATGACATTAGAAGCGGCACAATTTGAAGATCCGAATGTTCAACTTGGTGATTATGTTGAAGACCAAATTGAGTCTATCGCATTTGACCGTATTGCAATGCAAACTGCTCGCCAAGTAATCAGCACTAAAATCCGTGAAGCAGAACGTGCAAAAGTAGTTGAGCAATTCCGTTCTGAAGAAGGTAAGATTGTTACGGGTACAGTGAAAAAAGTAAACCGTGAAAGCATTATTTTAGATTTAGGCAATAAAGCAGAAGCCGTGATTATGCGTGAAGATATGCTTCCACGTGAAAACTTCCGTCCTGGCGACCGTGTTCGTGGTGTGCTTTATAAAGTAAATCCAGAAAGCAAAACGGCACAACTATTTGTGACTCGTGCGAAACCTGAAATGCTAATCGAGTTATTCCGTATTGAAGTACCAGAAATCGGCGAAGAAATGCTTGAAATTCGTGGTGCGGCACGTGATCCAGGTTCTCGTGCGAAAATTGCGGTGAAATCTAATGATAAACGTATCGACCCAGTTGGTGCATGTGTGGGTATGCGTGGTGCACGCGTTCAAGCAATTACCAATGAGTTAGGTGGAGAACGTGTGGATATCGTACTTTGGGATGATAATCCGGCACAATATGTGATTAATGCAATGGCGCCGGCTGATGTGACTTCAATCATTGTGGATGAAGATAATCACTCAATGGATATTGCGGTCAATGCTGACAACTTAGCACAAGCAATTGGTCGTAACGGTCAAAACGTACGTTTAGCGACACAATTAACCGGTTGGACATTAAATGTTATGACCACCGAGCAATTAAATGAAAAACATCAAGCAGAAGATACCAAAGTATTAAATTTATTCATGGATAAATTGGGTCTTGATGAAGAGTTTGCTCAAATCTTAGTGGATGAAGGTTTTACTTCTTTAGAAGAAGTGGCTTATGTTCCAGTAAGCGAGCTAACTGCAATTGATGGTTTAGAAGATGAAGATCTTATCGAAGAGTTACAAGGTCGTGCAAAAGATGCGATTACTGCAGCTGCTGCAGCTGAAGAAGAAGCCTTGAAAAAAGCGAATATTGAAGATCGTTTATTAAATCTTGAAGGGATGAATCGTCACATTGCCTTTAAATTAGCTGAAAAACAAATTACTACGCTTGAAGAACTTGCTGAGCAAGGTGTAGATGATTTAGCTGATATCGAAGAATTAACCGCAGAGCAAGCCGCTGACTTTATTATGGCTGCGCGTAATATTTGCTGGTTTAGCGAAGAGTAAGGAGTTTAATAATGACTGAAGATGTAAAAAATGCGGATGCGAATGCACCGAAAAAACTAAGTATTCAACGCAGAACAAAAACAACCGTAAGCAGTACAACAGCTGGCGGTAAAGCAAAAGCGGTACAAGTTGAAGTTCGTAAAAAACGCACTGTGCCAACAGATGCTGCCCGAAAAGCTGCTGAGGCAGAAAAATTAAAAGCACAGCAAGAAGCAGAGAAGAAAGCGGCAGAAGAAAAAGCACGTTTAGCTGCTGAAAAAGCTGCAGCAGAAAAAGCGAAAGCTGAGAAAGCCAAGGTTGAAGCAGAAAAGGCAGCGAAACCAGCGGTTGAAAATAAACCTAAATCTGTTGATCCAGAAAAAGAAAAACGTAAAGCGGAAGAAGCAGAACTTCGTCGCAAAGCGGAAGAGCTGGCTCGCAAAAAGGCAGAAGAGCAAGCGCGTAAAGCTGCTGAAGATGCTAAACGTTATGCTGAAGCGGATACGTCAAGCAATGAAAGCGCATCAGAAGATTATACTGATTACAATTTAAGCTCTCGTTATGCTTTAGAAGCGGAAGACGAAGAAGAACGCCGTAATGAAAATCGCGGTCGCGGCAAAAATAAAGTCGCTAAAGCGAAAAAAGAACGCGATGACGTGAAAGGCGGCAATAAAAATGAGCGCGAATCTAACCGTAAAAATCAAAAAGACGGTAAATTCGGTAAAGGTAAAAATGGTAAGAAAGGCGCAGCATTACAACAAGCCTTCACAAAACCTGTTCAGGTTGTGAAACAAGATGTTGTTATTGGTGAAACCATTACCGTTGCGGAATTAGCAAATAAAATGGCAACCAAAGCGACTGAAATCATCAAAGCTATGATGAAGATGGGCGAAATGGTAACCATTAACCAAGTGCTTGATCAAGAAACAGCGCAATTAGTGGCTGAAGAATTAGGTCACAAAGTGATTCTTCGCAATGAAAATGAACTTGAAGAAGAAGTATTAGGCGATCGTGATGTTAACGCAGAAAAAGTAACTCGTGCACCAGTTGTAACGATCATGGGTCACGTTGACCATGGTAAAACCTCATTGCTTGACTATATTCGTAAAGCGAAAGTTGCAGCAGGTGAGGCGGGTGGTATTACTCAGCACATCGGTGCGTACCACGTAGAAATGGATGACGGCAAAATGATCACCTTCTTAGATACGCCAGGACACGCCGCATTTACCTCAATGCGTGCACGTGGTGCGAAAGCAACGGATATCGTTGTTCTTGTTGTTGCGGCAGATGATGGTGTGATGCCTCAAACCATTGAAGCTATTCAACACGCGAAAGCAGCAGGTGCGCCTTTAGTGGTTGCGGTGAACAAAATTGATAAACCAGAAGCAAATCCAGACCGAGTAGAACAAGAATTACTTCAACACGAAGTGATTTCTGAGAAATTCGGTGGTGATGTGCAATTCGTTCCAGTTTCTGCGAAGAAAGGTACCGGTGTTGATGACTTATTAGATGCCATCTTGCTTCAGTCAGAAGTACTTGAATTAACGGCTGTAAAAGACGGCATGGCAAGCGGTGTAGTGATTGAATCTTACCTTGATAAAGGTCGTGGTCCGGTTGCGACAATTCTTGTTCAATCTGGTACTTTACGTAAAGGTGATATCGTACTTTGCGGTTTTGAATACGGTCGTGTTCGTGCAATGCGCGATGAAAACGGTAAAGAAATCGATGAAGCCGGCCCATCTATCCCTGTTGAGGTGTTAGGTCTTTCTGGTGTACCTGCAGCGGGTGATGAAGCAACTGTAGTACGTGATGAGAAAAAAGCACGTGAAGTGGCGTTACACCGTCAAGGTAAGTTCCGTGAAGTGAAACTTGCTCGTCAGCAAAAAGCGAAACTTGAAAATATGTTTAGTAATATGGCTGAAGGTGATGTTGCTGAACTAAATATCATCGTGAAAGCAGACGTACAGGGTTCTGTGGAAGCGATTATTCAATCGTTACAAGATCTTTCTACTGATGAAGTGAAAGTGAAAGTTGTTGGTTCTGGTGTCGGTGGTATTTCTGAAACTGATGCAACCCTAGCGGCAGCCTCTAATGCGATTATTGTTGGCTTTAACGTACGTGCGGACGCTTCTGCTCGCCGTATTATCGAAGCAGAAAATATTGACCTTCGTTATTACTCTATCATTTATGAACTATTAAATGATGTGAAAGCAGCGATGAGCGGTATGTTACAACCTGAATTCAAACAAGAAATCATTGGCTTGGCTGAAGTGCGTGATGTGTTCAAACATCCGAAATTTGGTGCAATCGCAGGTTGTATGGTGACCGAAGGTGTAGTAAAACGTAACAACCCAATCCGCGTATTACGTGATAACGTGGTAATCTTTGAAGGTGAATTGGAATCTCTCCGTCGCTTTAAAGATGATGTCTCTGAAGTCCGTAATGGTATGGAATGTGGTATCGGCGTTAAAAACTACAATGACGTAAAAGTCGGCGACCAAATCGAGGTGTTTGAAGTCGTTGAAATTAAACGTTCAATCTAATCAATAAAAAGAGCGGTCAAAATTCAACGTATTTTTGACCGCTTTTTAATAAGAGAAATATTATGGCAAGAGAATTTAAACGCAGCGATCGCGTTGCACAAGAATTACAAAAAGAAATCGCCATCATTTTGCAACGTGAAGTGAAAGATCCCCGTATTGGCATGGTAACCGTGTCTGATGTGGAAGTATCAAGCGATTTAGCTTATGCAAAAGTGTTTGTCACATTTTTGTTTGATCATGATGAAGTAGCGATTGCACAGGGCATGAAAGGGTTAGAAAAAGCGGCACCTTACATTCGTTCATTAGTGGGTAAAGCAATGCGTTTACGCATTGTGCCGGAAATTCGTTTCTTCTATGATCAATCCTTAGTCGAAGGGATGCGTATGTCTAATTTGGTGACAAACGTGATACGTGAAGACGAGAAAAAACACGTTGAGGAAAATGACTAATGTCGAGACCTCGTAAGCGTGGACGTGATATTGATGGCGTATTTTTATTAGATAAGCCACAAGGCATGTCATCTAATGATATTATGCAAAAGGTGAAACGCGTATTCCAAGCGAATAAAGCAGGGCATACCGGTGCGCTCGATCCATTAGCAACCGGTATGCTACCTATTTGCTTAGGCGAAGCGACAAAGTTTTCGCAATTCTTATTAGATGCAGATAAACGCTATGTGGTTACAGCAAAATTAGGTGAACGTACGGATACCTCAGATGCAGAAGGACAAGTGGTCGAAACGCGTCCTGTCAATGTGGAAACATCACAAATTTTGACCGCGCTTGAACAATTCCGTGGTGATATTTTGCAAGTGCCGACCATGTTTTCAGCGTTAAAACACAATGGAAAACCATTGTATGAGTATGCTCGCGCAGGCATTACGGTAGAACGTGAAGCACGTCCTATCACGATTTTTGAGCTTAACTTTATTGAGTATCAAGCGCCTTTTCTAACTTTAGAAGTGCATTGTTCGAAAGGAACCTATATCCGAACATTAGTGGATGATTTAGGTGAGGTGTTAGGTTGTGGTGCTCATGTGACTGTATTACGTCGAACTGCGGTTGCGGATTATCCAACAGAAAAGATGATGACATGGGATGCTTTGCAGGCGCTTGCAGAGCAAGGTGATCTTGCTCAACTTGATCAACATCTTTTACCGACAGATACAGCGGTCAGCAAATTACCAGCGTTACAGTTAAATGCTGAACAAAGTAAAGGTATCGGCTTTGGGCAACGTGTCAAATTTGCTAATGAAGCAAAATTATATGGTCAAGTGCGGTTGTTTTCTGACAAGAATGTCTTTTTAGGCGTGGCACTTATCGATGATAACAATGTAATTCGTCCACAACGTTTGATTACACAATCTCTCTAATCATTTGCCTTTCTGTTTTAATTCCAGTAATCTCACCTGTAACCTTTTAATTGCAATCTATGTAAATAAGATATTGCAGGTGAATTATGGATGTCCTTAATCATTTACGTCAGGAAATTGATACACTCGATCGCGAACTGATTCAACTTTTTGCTAAACGCCTCGAATTGGTAACCCAAGTCGGCGAAGTAAAGCACGAAAAAGGTTTACCAATTTATGCACCTGATCGTGAATTAGCGATGTTACAAGCACGCCGAGAAGAAGCGGCTAAAGCAGGAATCTCTCCACAACTCATTGAAGATGTGCTCCGTCGTTTCATGCGTGAGTCTTACTTCAATGAAAATCAATTTGGTTTTAAAACGCTGAATCCAGCCATTAACAAAATTGTTATCGTCGGTGGTTATGGAAAAATGGGGCAGTTATTTGCCCGCTATTTACGTGCTTCCGGTTATCCTATTTCTATTTTAGATCGTGATGATTGGGATGTGGCAGAACGCATTTTAACGAATGCGGATGTTGTTATTATCTCAGTACCGATTGATCACACGTTAGAAACAATAGAACGTTTAAAACCTTATTTAACGGAAAATATGCTATTGGCGGATCTCACCTCCGTGAAACGAGCACCATTAGCTAAAATGTTAGAGGTGCATAAAGGGGCAGTAGTTGGGCTGCATCCAATGTTTGGCCCTGATATTGCGAGCATGGCAAAACAAGTGGTCGTGCGTTGTGATGGGCGCTTTAGTGAACGTTATGAATGGTTGTTAGAGCAAATTCAAATCTGGGGTGCAAAAATTTACCAAATTGATGCTGCTGAGCATGATCACAATATGACGTACATTCAAGCATTACGTCACTTTTCCACTTTTGCGAATGGTCTGCATCTTTCCAAACAGCCAGTCAATTTAAGCAATTTATTGGCGCTATCTTCTCCGATTTATCGCTTGGAATTAGCCATGATTGGTCGTCTATTTGCCCAAGATGCGGCACTTTATGCCGATATTATTATGGATAAGCCAGAAAATTTAGATGTGATTGAAAGTTTGAAACAAACGTATGAAGAGGCGTTACAATTCTTTGAAAAAGGCGATCGCCAAGGGTTTATTGATGCTTTCCATCAAGTGAGAGAATGGTTTGGGGAATATTCAGACCAATTCATGCAAGAGAGCCGTCAGTTATTGCAACAAGCTCATGATTTACGACATGTATAAAACAAAAAGTGCGGTTGATTTTCACCGCACTTTTGTTTTGTGATTTATTGTCTTGCTAAGCGTAAATTTTGTGGAATTGCCTCAAAGTTAGAACGGAATGGATTAATATCCAATCCACCACGGCGTGTATAGCGCGCATAGACAGTGAGTTTTTCTGGTTTGGCATAATGCATCAAATCACAGAAAATACGCTCAACACACTGCTCGTGAAACTCATTATGTTGACGGAAAGACACGATGTAGCGGAGAAGTTTTTCGCGATCGATTTGTTTGCCCACATAATGAATTTGTACAGTTCCCCAATCTGGCTGACTGGTGATGAGACAGTTAGATTTCAATAAATGGCTGACTAAGGTTTCCTCCACCACATTATCGGACGTGCAATTTTGCAAAATATCCGCATTAAATTCGTAGTTGTGGATTTCGATATCCTGATCATCAATGCAATCGCCCGTTAAAGTATCAATACTTTGTCCTTGATAGTGGGATAATGGATGTAAACGTACTTTAACCTCGCCTTGAGCACAATCGCTTAGATCTTCACGCATTGTGCGTTCTACGCTAGCAAAATCAGCAAATTTACTTTGGTTAAAGCTGTTTAAATAGAGTTTAAAGCTTTTCGATTCAATTAAATTTTCACTGCGATAATCAATTTCTACATCAGCTATGGCGACTTGCGGCAAACCTTTTGGATTTAACCAAGAAATTTCGTAGGCTGTCCAAATATCGGCACCTTGGGTAAATGGCTGCTGTTCAGTAATGCCTAAGGCATCACGATTGAGTTTTCGAGGCACCGGTTGTAACAAAGTGCGGTCATAATTTGCTGCATATTCTGTTGCTTGACCGAGTTTTAAAGATTGAAGGCTTTTATCTTGATAGTTCATGTGTTTTCCTGAATAACGAAATCGCTATAAAAAATTCCACGACACATTCGAGACTAATCGACATGGGTCGCATTTAAAGTAAATTACATCAAATAGTGGCGCGTCTAATACCCAATCGCCACCACATTGTGGGCAACAGCGTTGCTGTTCTGACTCTAAAGAATGGCCTCCGACACGGTATAAATAATAATAGGTCGGTATGCCGTTTTCTTTTTCGATTTCAGCAGCAAGGTAGCGTCCATGTTTAGTAAGCGTACTATTAATCTCGGTGATTTCGCTTAATGATTCTTTTTCTAAAGCCGAACCATTCATTTGCAACTGATCGCAGGCCTGCCAATTTTCCTGCCATTTAATCAAATCTTGGCTTAAGTGCGGTTGATTTTTTAGCTGTTTATAGAGCGGAATTGGGGAGAAATCATCTCCGCTATGTAATGGCGAGCAAGATTGCAAATGTGTGGTATAAAGTATCTGCCATGCTGGATGGCTGCATTCTGCAGTGCTGTCTGCATTTAAATCATCGGCAATAATTTGAAAACCTTGAAAATGTAGACCGCACTTTTCAGCATTTTCCATCGCCAGATTCACAGTTTGGTTATTATTCTCGGGTAAAAGGCTATTTTGCTCAGGGCAAATGACGCGCATCGCAAAACCTTGTTCACCGTCTTCCTCCGTCAAATAAAGCGGGATTTCACGGCCAATAATTTGACCGTTATAACGCCATTGGTCGATGATTGCATTGAGCAAACGGCTTTGTTGGCCAATATCATTTTCTAAGGCGGTCAATTTAAAAAAAGGTTCGATCAGATACATAATTACAGATTGTGCAAGATTTCTTCGATTTGTTTTAAACCGTTTAAACGGGTTTCACTTAAGCGAGAGGCAATACCAAGCTCATCAAAAAATTGACGAATATTAAATTGTTGTAATTGGTTTCGGGTTTGGCCGTTGATGTTTTGTAACAACAACCATAACAAACCATTCATAATTCGCGCTTCGCTGTAAGCTTGAAATTGAAACGTGCCGTCATGTTGTGGAATGGGCATAAACCAAAGTCCCGCTTCACAGCCTTGAATCGATTGCATTTGAGCCAATTCATCTGGAGAAGGTTGAGGGAGATGCTTACCCGCTTGAATAATGAAACGGTAACGATATTCCCAATTTTTTGCCTGTTTAATGTTTTCTAGCATGCTAATAACTCTAAGGATTTATCTAATGCCGCAAAAAAAGCGTCCACATCTTGTGGGCTGTTATAAGGCGCAAAAGAAAGTCGTAATGTAGTGCGCTCACCAAGACGGGCTAAGTAAGGTTGTGCACAATGTTCACCAACACGCAACGCAATTTTTTGTTCACTTAACAGGGTAGCAAGATCGGATGCTGCAATACCATCAAAAACAAAACATACTACTGAACTAGGTTGCGGTGAATTGAATAAACGACAATTCGGATAGTTTTTTAACCGCACTTTACTTTGTTCAGCAAGCTCAACGGCATGCGCTTCAGCTGCTTGAAAATCCCATTTTTTGAGCCAATCTAGCACCGCACCAAAGCCAATCACGCCAGCAATATTCGGTGTGCCAGCCTCTAATCGATAAGGTAAATCGGCAAAGGTAATACATTCATGGGAGACTCGCTCAATCATTTTTCCACCGTAAAAAAGTGGTTGTAGCAGGGAAAGTGAGCTTAATTTTCCGCTTAATACACCAATGCCGTTAGGTCCATAAATTTTGTGCGCAGAAAAGGCAATAAAATCCGCATCTAATGCCTGCAAATCAATTTGTATATGGCTAATAGCCTGAGCGGCATCCACTAAAACGAGCGCATTGCTATGTTGACGGATTAGTCGAATTAAATGCTGGATATGTTGTTCCGTTCCTGTTACGTTGGAAATAAAATTAAGTGCTACTAATTTGGTTTTCTTATTCAATGCTGCAATTAAGGCATTTTCATCAATTAGCCAATTATCCAAAATAGGCAACACTTGAATTTTAGCCCCACATTTTTTCGCTGTTTCATGCCAAGTAACATAATTAGCATGATGGTCCGCTTGGCTAATTAAAATCTCATCATCTGTATGCAAAGAGGGGAGTAAACCATTAGCAACCAAATTAATGCTATGCGTCGTCCCAGAAGTCCAGATTACGGCTTTTTCATCTTCCGCATTAATTAAGGTTTTGACTAGGTGACGAGCATTTTCATATTGTGCTGTTTGTGCCGCTTCATATTGGCTACGATGCACAGAGCCTGCCGATTGATAAAAGGTACTTGTTGCATCAATTAATGCCCGAGGCTTTAATGCTGTCGCTGCATTATCCAAATAAACTACGGCATTTGGCGATTTAAAATAAGGAAATTCATTTTTAAATGATTGATAATCAAAAGCCATGTTGACCTCCATGTTTACCTGCTTTGTTCTGTTTGCGCCATTCATAAGGGGCGGTAGGGTTAGGATCTCGCCATAAACCGATTTTTTGTTGTTGGGCAAAATCTTGTGCCTGGAAGTAGATTGGATTTTTAGCATATTGCGGATAAACCCAAGCCATGCCGTTTTTCACCATTTCTAAGTTGATGTTTTGTTCTTGTAGATAAACCGTTGCCAAAATACGTTGGTAGCGTTCATAACCGGAAACTGACAACGTCACATTTTGTTTGAAAACAAGCTGTGAAAGATATTGTTTGGCTTTCTTTCCAAATGGTTGACCTTTTTCTGGAGCATCAATTTCTTGTAATCGCACTTTGAATTGTTTTTTAGTGGGTAAGAGGCAAGTCAGGGTGTCGCCATCACTTACGCCTACTACCCAGCATTCTACTTGGCGTTCTGCTGAGATTGAAAATTGCGTCCAAAGTGCGGTTAAAATTATGGTTAAAAATAAGAGGAATTTTTTAATCATTTGGAATTTCTTTGATCTGCATCGCAAAATTTAGCTAAAATGAATGGGTAATTTTAACAAAAAAGCGTAAAATAAATTTTAATTATTATTAAAAAAGTTGATAGAGGAAATATGTTACTCCAAAAATGCGTTCAACTCGCTCGTTCGCTCATCATTTTATACATTATGTTACTACTCGGCAATTTGATTTCTCACTATATCCCAGTGGGGATTCCAGGCAGCATTTGGGGCTTGTTATTACTTTTTTTAGGTTTAACGACTCATGTAATTCACTTGGAGTGGATTTATTTCGGTTCGAGCTTGCTGATCCGATACATGGCAGTCCTTTTTGTGCCTGTGAGCGTGGGGATTATCAAATATTATGATTTACTCGTTAGCCAATGGAAAGTTTTACTCATCCCAAATATTCTCAGTACCGTTCTAACACTTTTAGTTATTGCATTTATAGGAAACTATTTATTTTATAAACAATCCTTTACCCATAAACGTAAAAAAGTATTGGAAAGACGCAATCTTCAAGCTGACTAAGGTTTTATTATGCAGTATGCAATTTATCTTTATACCATTTTAACGATTTTCGGATTTTGGCTCGCATTACAAATCAGTAAACGTTGGAAATCTATGATTTTCAATACTTTTGTGCTCACAGTATCAATTCTTGTGCTGATTTTAGTGGTTAGCGATATTCCTTATGACGATTATATGGCGGGCAATGCGCCGATTAATAATTTATTAGGGGTAAGTATTGTTGCGCTGGCGTTACCGTTGTATGAACAACTTCGTCAAATTGCGAAACAGTGGAAAATTATTCTTTCTGTAGTGACATTAGCTTCTCTGTTTTCGATGTTTACCGGTGCCATTTTTGCGATTATTTTAGGGGCAAGCCCTGAAATGGTGGCGACCGTATTACCAAAATCCATTACTACGCCAATTGCGATGGAAGTCTCTTCACATTTAGGCGGTATTCCAGCCGTTACAGCCGTAGGTGTAATTGTTGCAGGTTTGCAAGGTTCGGTTTTTGGTTATCTCATTTTGAAAAAACTCGGTATTAAACAACAAGAAGCCGTTGGTTTATCTGTTGGGGCGGTTTCTCACGCACTGGGCACCGTAAGCTGTATGGAAGCCGATCCGAAAGCCGGTAGTTATAGTTCGATTTCTTTGGTTCTTTGCGGTATTATGAGCTCAATTTTAGCGCCCTTAGTATTCCATGTTATCCGTCTATTTTTATGAGAACCCAATTAGCTGATTTTTGGACTGAACGTTTCCTCCCAGATCCGCCTCGCGAAAAAGATCACCGACCACCATTTCGTCGTGATCGCGGGCGGATTTTACATTCTGCCGCTTTCCGTTGTTTGCAAGCAAAAACACAAATTCACGCGGTGGGCGAAAATGATTTTTATCGTACACGTCTAACGCATTCCCTTGAAGTGGCACAAATCGGTAGCAGCCTGGTTTCCCAATTAAAATTTGCGGAAAGTTATGTTGCTATTTCAGACCAGCTTCATATTGAAAAAAGTGAATTACAGAAACAACTCAAACCTTTATTACCAAGCAATGATTTAATTGAAAGTTTGTGCTTTGCGCATGATATTGGTCATCCACCGTTTGGCCATGGTGGGGAAGTGGCGCTCAATTATATGATGCGTAACCACGGTGGTTTTGAAGGTAATGCGCACACATTTCGTATCATTACTAAACTTGAGCCTTATACTGAAACGGCTGGGATGAATTTAACGCGTCGTGCCATTTTAGGCGTAGTGAAATATCCGAATATTTTAGACTTATCTTCACCACAATATGCCCAGTTGCCGCATGCTGAAAACTCTGATCCGCGTTATGTGAAAATTAGCGATTGGAAACCTGGAAAAGGTTTATTCCGTGATGACGTCACAATGTTTAATTGGTTATTGCAAAACCTTTCTGAAAATGACCGCACTTTGTTTGGCTCATTTCAAAAAGTGCGGTCAAATCCCGCCGAGTTTTTAAAAACACAATTTAAATCTTTAGATTGCAGTATTATGGAATTGGCAGACGATATTGCGTATGGCGTGCATGATTTAGAAGATGCGATTGTGACCGGAGTAGTAAATCAACATCAGTGGCAAGAAGCATTGGCTGAACTTAAAATGATTCCTTCAGATTGGTTGGCAAAAAATATAGAACAAGTCAGCCAACGATTATTCTCCAATCATCATTTTGAGCGTAAAAATGCCATTGGTGCATTAGTGAATTTCTTTATCACCCATGTGCGTTGGAAAGTTACCGGCAATTTTGATGAACCTTTGTTACGTTATAACGCAGAACTACCGCAAGATGTGATTGCCGCATTAAATGTGTTCAAAAAGTTTGTATGGAAATACGTGATTCGTCACGTCGAAACGCAACGTATTGAATATAAAGGCCAACGCATTCTCACGGAAATGTTTCAGATTTTTGAGTCGGACCCCGAACGTTTATTGCCAACGAATACGGCTAATCGTTGGAGAAATGCACCGGAGCAGGGCAAAAAACGTATTATTTGTGACTATATCGCGGGCATGTCAGATGCTTATGCCTTAAAGGTTTATCATCAGCTCTAAAGTGCGGTGATTTTTATTGATATTTTGAATTTATAGGACAATTTTGTGGCATTAATTAGTTTAACTAACGCTTATCTTTCTTTTAGTGATCACCCCTTACTTGATCATGCAGAGCTTCATATTGAACCAAATGAGCGCGTATGTTTGGTGGGGCGTAACGGTGCAGGTAAATCAACGTTATTAAAAATTATTGCACAGCAAGTCACGATGGATGACGGCAAAGTGCAGTATGAAAAAGATTTAGTAGTTTCTCGTTTAGAACAAGACCCACCTCGCCATGCTGAAGGGAATGTATTTGATTATGTGGCGGAAGGGATTGAGCATTTAGCGGGTTTGTTAAAGGAATACCATCATATTTCACAAGAGTTGACACAAAATTACAGTGAACAAATTCTTAATCAACTGGCACAAGTGCAAGCTAAATTAGAGCATGCCAATGGCTGGCAGTTTGAAAATAAAATCAATGAAGTTCTGCAAAAGCTCGAGTTAAATCCTGATACTAAATTAGCGGATTTATCGGGTGGTTGGTTGCGTAAAGCCGCCCTTGCTCGTGCGTTGGTGTGTAATCCTGATGTCTTGTTATTAGATGAACCGACCAACCACTTGGATGTGGATGCAATCGAATGGTTAGAAAACTTCTTATTAGAATTTACCGGAAGTATTGTGTTTATTTCTCATGACCGTTCTTTTATCCGTAAAATGGCGACTCGTATTGTGGATTTAGACCGCGGGAAATTAGTGTCTTATCCTGGTGATTATGATTTATATCTCACCACGAAAGAAGAAAACTTACGTGTCGAAGCGTTACAAAACGAGCTTTTCGATAAACGTTTAGCCCAAGAAGAGGTTTGGATCCGTCAAGGTATTAAAGCGCGTCGTACGCGCAATGAAGGCCGTGTGCGAGCTTTAAAAGCTATGCGTGAAGAACGTCGCCAACGTCGTGAAGTGATGGGCTCCGCCAAGTTACAATTAGATAACTCAAGTCGTTCTGGCAAAATCGTATTTGAAATGGAAGATGTGAGCTATGAAATTGAAGGCAAACAACTTCTCAAAGATTTCAGCACGACTATTTTACGTGGCGATAAAATTGCTTTAGTGGGGCCAAATGGCTGCGGGAAAACCACATTCATTAAACTCTTATTAGGTGAAATCAAGCCAACGAGTGGTCGTATTCATTGTGGTACAAAATTAGATATCGCTTATTTTGACCAATATCGTGCAGATCTTGATCCGGAAAAAACGGTAATGGATAACGTTGCCGATGGCAAACAGGATATTGAGGTCAATGGTGTAAAACGTCATGTGTTGGGCTATTTACAGGATTTCTTATTTCCACCAAAACGAGCGATGACACCCGTAAAAGCGCTTTCAGGTGGTGAACGTAACCGTTTGTTATTGGCTAAATTATTACTGAAACCGAATAACTTACTGATTCTCGATGAACCAACCAATGACTTGGATGTAGAAACCTTAGAATTACTGGAAGAAATCCTCACGGATTATCAAGGCACCTTGTTGATTGTCAGCCATGATCGTCAGTTTATTGATAACGTTGCGACGGAGTGTTATTTCTTTGAAGGCGACGGTGTATTGAATAAATACGTGGGCGGTTTCTTTGATGCAAAAGGACAACAAGCCAATTACTTTGCCATGAAAGCAGAGCAAGAAGCTAAAAAAATCAAAAAAGAAGCACCAAAAGCACAGGAAAGTGCGGTTAAAAATGACGTTATTTCTCAAAAGCCAAAATCTGTTAAACTTTCTTACAAAGAACAACGCGAGTTAGAACAGCTACCACAATTATTGGAAGAATTGGAAGAGAAAATCACTGCACTTCAAGCTGAAATTGGTGACCCTCACTTTTTCCAACAAGCTCATGATGTAACGGATGCGAAGCTAAAAGAATTAGCGGATACGGAAGCGGAACTTGAAACAGCATTTATGCGATGGGAAGAACTTGAAGAGAAAAAGACCCAAGCTGAAGCAAAATAGGGCCTAGGTAAAAAAGAAACCGAGCGAAATAGCTCGGTTTTTTATTAAATATTACTGATAAAAATCACCAAAATAATCACAGGAACAACAAATTTGACATAGTTAAACCAGATTGTGGTGAAGCGTGAATTTGGTGTTGCGGATAGCTCTTTTTTCGCATCGTCTTTTAAAACAAAACCAACGAAAATGGCACAACCAAGTGCGGTCAACATAAAGAGAATATTGCCGCTGACAAAATCAAAGGCATCGAAAATGCTTTTACCGAAGATAGTGAAATCTTTCCAAAGGTTGTCACCTAAAATAGAGGGCACGTTACCTAATAAGAAAATCCCCATCAAGGTAACAAAAATCGCTTTACCACGGCGCATTCTGAGTTTTTCTTGTAATGCGGTGATGATGACTTCGTAAATGGTAATTGATGTGGTTAATGCCGCAATAAGTAATAAGCCGAAGAATACGATAGCAAAGAATTTACCCGCCCATAAGTGTGAAAATACAATTGGTAAACTTTGGAAAACCAAAGTTGGGCCAGCGTTAGGTTCAATGCCGAATGTGAATAATGATGGGAAGATCATAAAACCACATAACACAGCAATAATGGTGTTAGTGAAGCCAGTAATAACTGCTGTGTGAATAAGGTTTTCTTCTTTGTTTAAATAGCTGGAGAGGGTAATCAACACACCAAAACCAAGACTTAATGCGAAGAATACTTGACCTAATACGAAGATGAAGAGTTTAGGTGTGATTTTGCTGAAATCAGGTTTTAAGTAGAAAGTCACACCTTCCATCGCACCTGGTAAGGTAAGGTTACGAATCACCATACCGATAAGGAAAATAAAGAGTAATGGCATTAAGTATTTCACGGAACGTTCAATCCCGCCAATGATACCTTTCGCCAAAATAATGTAATTCACCGCCACAAACAGGAATGTATAAAGCATGATTTCCCATGGGCTGTTGCTGATGTGTAAATCGTAGAAATCTTTGGCTACTTCTTTTGTAATTGGGGCGCTAATATCAAGGGTGTTATTCATCAGACTAATGATATAAGACATCACCCAACCACCTAATACCATGTAATAAGCCATGATACCAAATGCGCCAAGGAGCCCCATATAACCAAGAATCTTCCAATATTTGGAGATGTTTTTACCTTTATCTTGGATTTTGTCGCCAAAGGCATCAATGGAATTCACACGCAAACGGCGTCCGATAACATTTTCTACTAAAATCATCGGGATACCAATGACAATCATCGCGATACAAAAGAGGAGCACGTAAGCACCACCGCCATTTTCACCCACTAAATAAGGAAAGCGCCAAGTGGCTCCAAAGCCAACTGTCGCACCTGCAACGGTGAGCACATAAGTTAGTCGGCTAGACCATGTTTGGCGAGATGGATTGTTTGTTGTCATAATATATTCCGTTTGATTTTATTCGTTTAATATTCTGTTTTTTCTTTGTATTCGCAGAGATCTTCAATGATGCAAGCACCGCAGCGAGGTTTGCGGGCGGTACAAGTATAGCGCCCGTGCAAAATAAGCCAGTGATGCACATCCACTTTAAATTCTTTAGGCACAACTTTGAGCAGTTTTTCCTCCACTTTTACCACATCTTTGCCAGGGGCAAAATTCGTGCGGTTGCATACGCGAAAAATATGGGTATCCACTGCAATAGTCGGGTGACCGAAAGCGGTATTTAACACGACATTCGCCGTTTTTCTGCCTACACCTGCAAGAGCTTCTAAGGCTTCTCGATTATCGGGTACTTCACCATTATGTTTTTCAACTAAATCACGGCAGGTTTTAATGATATTTTCTGCTTTGCTGTTATAAAGCCCGATGGTTTTAATGTATTCTTTTAACCCCTCTAAGCCGAGATCTAAAATGGCTTGTGGGGTATTTGCCACAGGGAATAATTTTGCTGTCGCTTTATTCACGCCTTTATCGGTCGCTTGAGCAGATAGGATCACCGCGATGAGTAATTCGAAAGGCGAATTATACTCTAATTCCGTGGTGGGATGCGGATTTTGCTCCCGAAGTCGAGTGAGGATTTCAATTCGTTTAGCTTGGTTCATTTTTTCATATCAATTCGGTTTTTAATCGCCAGTAGAATGCCTAATCCAATAAACGCACCTGGCGGAAGAATAAAGAGTAAAAAGCTGCTGTCAGCGTGATAAATATGTAATGTAAGGAATTTGGCGCCTTGACCAAATAGGTTTTCAATGCCTTCAAAAAGGGTACCTTGGCCTAAGATTTCACGTAGCGCACCTAATACCGTGATACTTAAAGCCATACCTAATCCCATCGAAAAACCATCCCAGGCTGCATGTGCTACGCTATTTTTAGAGGCAAAGGCTTCTGCACGACCGATGACGATACAGTTAGTCACGATCAAAGGAATAAAAATCCCAAGTGCTTGATAGAGTGTATAGGTATAAGCATTCATTAATAATTGCACAACGGTTACGGTGGTAGCAATAATCATCACATAAATTGGAATACGGATTTCATGAGGGATTTGCTTACGAAAGAGCGAAACAACGGTGTTTGTAGAGGTTAAAACCAACATAGTCGCCAAACCTAAACCTAATGCATTTGTTGCAGTACTTGAAACAGCCAACAGCGGACAAAGCCCCAATAATTGCACGAGGGTTGAGTTGTTTTTCCATACGCCTTGAATAAAGATTTCTTTCCAAACAGAAGGCGTTTGCGTTATTTCTTCTGAATTTTCAACCGCACTTTGCTCATCAAGTGCGGCCGTTTTTTCGGTTAAATCAGTCATAATAAATATCCTATTGCGCGTATTTTTTTGCCATCTCGTTGAGTAATGCCTCATTTTCAAGCATCACGAGAGCAGAGCGTTTTACTTGATTCACAATCGCGCGTGGCGTAATCGTTGCGCCAGAAAATTGGTCGAATTTACCGCCATCTTTTTTGACCGCCCAATCTTTTAGGCTTTCAGGTACGATAACTTGGTTTGTAAAACTTAAAATCCAGTCAGAAATGCGAAGTTCGATTTTATCGCCTAATCCAGGGGTTTCATGATGTTCGATGACACGCACACCTAAAACTTCACCTTTTGGAGTGATACCTACTAATAAACGGATATTCCCTGAATAACCATCTGGTGCCGTTGTTTCATAAGCATAGGCAGTTGGTACATGATCTTTAATAGCAAAATAGAGTTTTTGAATGCCTTTGAGTTTATCTTGCTCAGGTGTTTCTACGCTTTCAAGCAAGTTATTATTAAAATAATCTTGAGGGATCACTTGGAGTAATAACGCTTTTTGTTGTTCAGCCATGGCTTCATCAATTTTATCTTTTGTCAGCATATAAATGCCTGCAGAAACAGCGGTACATACAAGCGCAATAAAACCTAATAACAAACCAAAACGGGAGGTGACTTTAAAAATACCCATTATTTACTCCCTTTTGCAAAGTGTCCCGCTACGCGAGGACGGGTGTAGTAGTCGATAAGTGGCACACAAATATTACTTAATAAAATCGCAAATGCCACGCCGTCAGGGTAGTTTCCAAAGTAACGAATGAGGTAAACCAATAATCCGACCAAGGAACCAAATACAAGCTTGCCGCGAGGTGTGATAGACGCTGTGACAGGGTCAGTCGCAATAAAGAACGCGCCAAACATCATCGCGCCGCTAAAGAGTTGGCTAATCATACTTAAATGATGATGGCCTGACATCGCAGTGATTGTTGCTAAGGTCACAAAGGTCACGAGCATTGAAACGGGAATTTGCCAGTGAATTTTTTTCTTTAAGATTAATATAATTCCACCAAGCATGAATGCCAGATTAACTTGCCACCAACCTTCAGCAAAGTCAGTCCCGTTTTGTAATAAAATCGGTAATTTTACAAAATCATGAAATACGCTTTCATCGCCTTGATGGAGCTTATAAAAGATCTTCGCACTGTCTAATGGTGTCGCTTGTGTAATGCCATCAATGGAATGGACAAGTTGACTTAAGCTAAAACCGTCAGTGGTTAAGCCAGTGAAAACTAAAGAAATGGAGTCTGCAAATGTTGGAGGTTCATTCAATAATGAAATAGGCGGCATCCAACTTGTCATTTGTAGTGGGAAAGAAATTAATA
Source organism: Haemophilus sp. HMSC71H05 (assembly GCF_001838635.1). Taxonomy (NCBI): domain Bacteria; kingdom Pseudomonadati; phylum Pseudomonadota; class Gammaproteobacteria; order Pasteurellales; family Pasteurellaceae; genus Haemophilus; species Haemophilus sp. HMSC71H05. Next base: position 114,195 of record NZ_KV838026.1, on the reverse strand, counting down.
GCACCACATAACCCACCATAGCTGGATTAAATGGGTTTTGCCCCAAACCACCATAAACATGTTTACCTAGAATAACAGCGGAAAGCGTACCAATTAAAATCACCCAATAAGGCGCATAAGGTGGAATCGCCATCGCTAAAATTAAGGCAGTAAGCACCACACTAAAATCTGAAATATAGACTAGGTTTGGCTTATTGCGTAATTTGGTCACAATAAACTCAAGCAATAATGCGAAAGAAATAGCCAAAGCAGATTGCACCAAAACACCCATTCCAAAATAATAAATCTGTGTGAGCAGGGCAGGCAGCATGGCTGCTATCACCCACAACATAATGCGGGCGGTTAATTTGCCTGAATGGGTATGAGGCGAACTCACCATTTTCTTAAACATAATCTTTTCCTGCGTTATTCTGTTTCTTTGGCTGCTTCAGCGGCGGCTTTTTTTGCTTTAGCTTTTGCTATAGCTGCTGCGATAGCAGCTTTTTTCGGATCAAGTGCGGTTGAATTTTCATCTGTTTTTTCGACCGCACTTTCAGTTGCATTTGTTGCAACTGTTTCACCTTGAGAGGCAGCTTTCTTCGCTTTAGCTCTTGCAATGGCTGCAGCTACAGCAGATTTTTTCGGATCAAGTGCGGTTGAGTTTTCATCCGTTTTTTCGCCCGTGCTTTCAGTTACATTTGTCGTAACCGTTTCACCTTGAGCGGCGGCTTTCTTCGCTTTCGCTCTTGCTAGAGCTGCAGCAACAGCTGCTTTCTTCGCATCTTTTTCATCAGTTTGTGACGATGTTGCATCCGACGCAGTGCTTGTATCTGCTTGTGCTTGTTGTCTAGCAAGACGGCGGGCTTTACGTTGCTCCATGAGTTCATGGTTATCCGGTAAGATTTCCCCTTTCTCAGATACGATAGTTTTCGTTTCTTTATTTGCTGCTGAACCCGCTTGTTTTGCTTTCAAGCGTTCTAACGCTGCTTTAACTGGGTCTTCACCTTTTTGTTTTGCAAGTTCTTCTCGACGAGCTTCTGCCGCACGTTGTGAACGCGCTTTACGTTCTTGCTCTTCACGTTCCATTCGAGCTTGTTTTGCTTCAAAACGGATTTTAGCCTCTTCGGCTTTTTTCGCTTTTTCTTTAATTTCCCAAATTTTGGCTTTTTCTTGTCGGAAATATTGAATAAGCGGAATATGGCTTGGGCAAACATAAGCACACACGCCACATTCAATACAATCTTTTAAGCAATATTCTTCTGATTTTTGGTGATCCTCACTGCGAGCATACCAATAAAGTTGCTGTGGCATTAAATTGACAGGGCAAGCATCAGAACAAGCAGAACAGCGGATACAAGATTGTTCCGGTTCAGGTTCAGGTTCACCATATTCAAAATGATCGGGTGCTAATAAACAGTTAATCAATTTTGTGACGGGTGCGTTGAGATCAGAAAGTTGTAATCCCATCATTGGTCCGCCTGCAAAAACAGGGAAACGTTCGTCATATTGGTAGCCAACTTGCGCTAATAAGTGGTCAACTGGTGTACCTAAGCGAACCCAGTAGTTGCCTTTCTCTGAAATTTTATCACCCGTAAGCGTAACGACACGCTCAATTAAAGGCTCATCATTAATGACTGCTCTTTTCACCGCAAAAGCCGTGCCGACATTATGCATTAATACGCCAATATCGTAAGAACGCCCGCCACTTGGCACTTCCATGCCGGTAAGCAAATAAATCAGTTGTTTGGCTGCACCAGATGGATATTTAGTCGGAATAACGCGCAATTCAATGTCATTTGCACCATGCAGCGATTGTTGAATAGCTTGAATCGCTTCAGGTTTATTGTCTTCAACCGCAATCACCACTTTTTCAGGCCGTAAGATATAACGTAAGATGCGAATCCCTTCGATCATTTCATCCGTGTAATCACGCATTAAGCGGTCATCACAGGTAATATAAGGTTCGCATTCTGCGCCGTTAATAATTAAGAGTTTAACCTTCTTTTCAGCCGATTGGATTTTCGCTGCAGTTGGGAATACCGCACCACCTAAGCCTGCAACCCCTGCTTGATAAATACGATCAATGAGTTGTTCGACAGGTTGTGTAAAAAATTCTTCAAGTGGAAATTGCTCACGCCATTTATCCAAGCCATCCGCTTGAATATGAATCATGTCCTCGGTTAAACCAGAAGGATGGGGTGCAACATGTTTTCCGATAAATTTTACGGTACCAGAAGTTGGCGCGTGAACAGGCAGGGTTCTTAAGCCATCACCTTGTGTTAAAGGTTGGCCTTTAAGCACATAATCGCCTTCTTTAACTAATACATTTCCCGCTGTGCCGGCATGTTGTTTAATCGGCACGTAAAAATTATGAGCAAGTTCTGATTGCTGAATAGGGGATTGGTTTGATTGAGATTTCATTTCAGGAGGATGAATACCACCTTTAAAATCCCAAATTTTGCCGGATTTAAATCTTGTTAATACATCAGCCATATTATTCCGACTCCCCAACCACTAATTTTTTCTCGATTTCTGTGGTGTTTACAACCGGAATGACTAATTTAGGATCAAATTTCCAGTTCCAATTATCAATATCTTTTTTCACTTTAATCATGGAAATACAATCTGTCGGACAAGGTGCCACGCAAAGTTCACAGCCAGTACAGAGATCAGGAATAATAGTATGCATAGCTTTATTTGTACCAATAATGGCATCAACAGGGCAGGCTTGAATGCATTTGGTACAGCCAATACACATATTTTCATCAATAAAGGCAACCATTTCTTCTGGTTCAGCGACATCATCCATTGCAGGCACATCAACGCCCATGATTTCGGCAATTTTTACGACTGTTGGACGACCACCTGGCACGCATTTTGTGATAACGTCACCATTAGCAATTGCTTCAGCATAAGGCTTACAGCCAGGATAGCCGCATTGCCCACATTGGCTTTGCGGTAAGATGGCATCAATTTTTTCGACGATAGGATCAGCTTCAACTTTTAATTTAATCGAAGCAAAGCCTAAAATCGCGCCAAAAATTAAAGCGAGAACGGTTACTGAAATTAAGATAAACATTATTTTTTAGTGTTATTCCAAAATAATCCGAGAAAAATCACTGTCACAGTAATAAACATTAGGAGATAAATCATTTTACTAATCCGGCGAAGCCCATAAAGGCGAGAGACATCAAACCGGCCGTAATTAATGCGATAGACGAGCCACGAAACGTAATAGGGACATCTGCAGCAACAAGGCGTTCACGCAACGCGGCAAATAAAACTAAAACCAGCGCAAAACCTAAAGAGGCGCCAAAACCATAAATGACGGATTCGGTTAAATTGTGTGCCAAATTGACGTTTAATAATGCCACTCCGAGTACGGCACAGTTTGTGGTAATCAGTGGTAAGAAAATCCCTAATAAGCGATAAAGTGATGGACTCGTTTTATTGATTACCATTTCGGTAAATTGAACCACGACGGCAATCACTAAAATGAACACTAATGTGCGCAAGAAGGTGGCATTTAGTGGCATTAAAATATAATTATCGACTAAATAAGAACACAATGAAGCTACGGTTAATACGAACGTCGTAGCAAGCCCCATACCAATTGCTGTTTCAATTTTTTTGGACACACCCATAAATGGACAAAGTCCTAAGAATTTGACCAAAACGAAGTTATTGATTAATGCAGTGCTGATAATAAGTAGAATGTAATGTGTCATTGCGTCTAAATTTATTTTATATAAGTGGCGTATTATCCCTGTTTATCGCCTTGAGAACAATAAAAAATTCGGGGTAGTGCGGTCAGTTTTTCCTTTGTTTTTTTATTTTGCAATCAGTTCTTTCTGACTATGTTGGAAATAGCGATATAACTGAGGTAGCAATTGAGAAATCAAGTTAAGTTGCTGGTATGGCAACGCAAAGACCGCATTGTTTTTGGTTTGCGTTTCATCCCATTGAATTTTTTTTAGGCTTTGTTCAATACTATTTTGGAGCTTTTCAAAGATTTCTGGACGAAGCTTTTCAATATTTTCCAGTGCATATAAAACCTTTTTCGCTACAGGATAAAAGTCTGACAAAAACTCGGTAGTTTGTTGTAATTGCGCCATTTTATTGCGATATGCCCCTAAAGCAGAAATATAGCTCAATAGGGAATAATTCATTTTTAATAAATCAAAACCTTCTTGCAAATAAGCCTGATATTTCTTCGGTTCATTGTTCATATTGGAAAGCGTTGTGCTTAATGCTGCCGCATATTGATGGGCATTACGGCGTGCAATACGGTATTTTAAATTATCGCTTTTACCAAATTGCAGTTGGCTAATAATGTGTAAGAAATATTGTGCATCACTTTGAATCGCTTGACGGCTCACTTTATCGAGCTGTAAATATTTCCAATCCGGCCATAAATAAGAAACGGCAAACCATGCAATAGCTGAACCTAATACGGTATCAATGAGACGAGGGAAGAGCGCTGATTGTGTGTCAAATCCCATTACATCGAAACTGATCAATACTTGCAAGGTAATAAAGAACGTGGAGAAACTGTAATTATTACTACGGAAAAAGAAAAAGAGCGTACTGGTCACCACCATTAAACCAAGCTTCATCTCTAATGTTGGGTTGAGATATGGCAATAAGGAGCCAATAATTACCCCTAAAATCGTGCCAATAATACGCTGGCGTAACCGTACTTTGGTTGCAGAATAGTTCGGCTGACACACAAAGACCGCAGTAAGCAAAATCCAGTAACCCAAATTAAATTGGAAAAATTCAACAATTGCGCAACACAAAAACACCACGATAGACAAACGTACAGCATGGCGGAAAAGTGGTGACTCAAAAGTGAAATTACTTCCAATAACTGAAAGAATATTTTTTAAGCCCGTAATTTGTTCAGTATGGATCTGTGCAGTTTGCTCATTTTCAGTAGTTTCTTGCTCAAGCTGACGTAACTGCCAGTTAATGCTTTGCAGGTTATCAATAAGTGTTTGAAGGGCAAGCAACACATTGTTTTGATTGGTATGTTCTTTACTATAAAGCTCAAGGGATTGAATTGTCCCCATTAATGCTTTTTCTACGCGAATATTATAGTGATAAGGCGTATTTTGACGCAGGCAAGCCGTAATATCGTGACAGGCTTGCGCTTGTAATTCGAGCAAGCGCTGAATACGGAAAATTAAATCGGTATTTTTGAGTTGTTCCGCAATTTGTCGATAATCAAAATGTGTTGAATTTGCACGCTCATGAATGTCTTGCGCAGCAAAATAATAGCGGATCATGCGTTGTGTGCGAGCATGGCGATGTTGCCCACGAATACGATAGAAAAGTGCTGTTCTCGCTTGATTGAAGGCATCCACCACATTGGTGTTTTTCATCGCAAAATTAAGGTGTTTTTTCTCGATTTCATCAATCTCATCAGGATCAAAAAATTCTGATTTTGCATCTAGATAATTGCCTAAGGCACAAAACGCTTTTGCCACACTTTCTTGTACAGGACGATTTGGGAAAAAGAGATAAACAATGATAGTCACAATACTGTAGAGCAAGGTGCCTAATAAAATCATTACAGGATTGATAAACCAACTCGCAGAATTATCTGGTGTATAAGTGAGAGTGGTATAAATGGCTACCACCAGCGTACCAAACGCAATGGTGCGATAACGTTCACCTACGGCGCCAACCATCGTAAATAAAAAGGTGATGATGGTCATCAGCAATACGTATTGAATGGGTTTACCAATATTGAGTTGAACGATGAAGGTTGAAATAGAAAAGGCAATTAATGTGTAAAAAATATTTTTTAATCGTCCGGTAAGACGATTATCTAAATCCACTAAACCGCCTGCAATAATCCCTAAAATCAAGGGCATAGATTGCGTAGAAATATCAAAAAACCAGACGCCGAACGCTGCGATATTCACTGCAATAAAAATAGGTATTGAAGCGATTACTTTTGCATTAAGCCATTGATTCATGTTGATATCCTTGCTTATTATTTTATGACTAAAAAATGGATGATAAAAAAGTGAGCGGGAAGGCTCACTTCTTTATCAAAGTGCGGTTAAAAAAACGATTATTTTTGTTTTTTTGCCCAGTTTAAGAAACGAGTTTGAGTTTCTTTATCGGCTTGTTGGAACCAGTATTGTAATTGTTGTTCAGCAACGTTTTCACCTTGCACTACGACTTTGCCTTTCGCTGCTTTTCCTGATGCTGCAGGCATCATACCTACTGCCGGTGCCGCTAAAGCTGAAACTGCTGCTGGTGCATTAGATGCATTATACTCAGCAAGGTCGTTAACAATATTCGCTGATGGGAATAAACCTTCTTGTTTTAAGGTATCCACTTTAGCATCAATCACATTACCTGATTTAGTTTTAACGGTAATTTGTGGTTGTGCATTAAATTTTTCGCCATCTTCTTGAGAACGAATTTTTTCTGCAGATACGACAACATCATCAGCCGTACCTTTAAAAGTCACAATAACAGGGTTAGACTCAAAAAGTCCTTGGCTAGAACCTGTACCGACGATCTCACCTAAACGTACCACAACCTGTTGTGTTTGGTCAGCTTCAGCATTGAATGATTTTTTTTCTTTTAGAAGGGATTTGCTGGCTTTTTGGCCGTTGATAGCAAGAAACTCAAGGTTTGATGAGGTGGTGACCATGCCGGCTAAGCTGCTCGCACTGACTGCAAGGGCAACAACACCTAAAGCAAACTTACATAATTTCATAATTACTCCTTTTATTTTTTGAATGAAATTAGATGGTTGTAATGCTATGCTAATTTTTAAAAAATGGGAATAGGAAAGTGCGGTTAATTTTTAAAAAGTTTTTGTAACAAAGGAGCAAATCATGGCAAAACGATTTGTCGTATATGGTCGAGTTCAAGGTGTCGGGTTTCGCTATTTTACGTGGAAAGAAGCAGAGAAAATTGGTATTAAAGGCACGGTAAGAAATTGTACAGACGGAAGTGTCGAAATCATTGCGGAAGGCAACAATGACCAACTACAACACTTTTATGATTGGTTAAAAGTCGGGCCAAGAACCGCAACTGTTGAACGGGTCTTAGTCTATAATGTTGAAGATAAACGGTATTCTGACTTTTCGATTATTCACCGCTAAAATTGACCGCACTTTACAGTGTGAATTGATGCTCGTAGAATACGCCGCTTGTTTATAAATAGGAAAAATCATGCGTAATCAAACAAAACTTCATCTTCAACAATTACAACTTGCTATGCAAAAACTTGATTTATGGCAAGCCGTTCCTCCTTCACAAGACGCCTTTTTAAGTGAAGAGCCTTTTGCTATTGATACCATGTCACCAGAAGAATGGTTGCAATGGATTTTTATTCCAAGAATGTTTGCCTTACTTGAAAGTGGCGCTGAGTTACCCTCAAAAATTGCGGTGTCACCTTATTTAGAGGAAGCATTTAAAGAAGCGGAAGAAGATTTCTTAGTTGAATTATTAACGCCGTTACGTGAATTAGAAGCCTTATTACAAAATCAATAAATGTTAGAGATCTTATATCAAGACGAATATCTTGTCGCCGTTAATAAGCCTGCAGGCATGTTGGTACATCGTAGCTGGCTTGATACTCATGAAACGCAATTTGTGATGCAAACCTTGCGCGATCAAATCGGGCAGCATGTTTTTCCTATTCATCGATTAGATCGCCCCACATCAGGTGTTTTGCTGTTTGCTTTAAATAGTGAAATAGCGAATTTAATGTGTCAGCAATTTGAAGAGAAAACGGTGCAAAAATCTTACTTAGCGATTGTGCGAGGGTATTTGCAAGGCGAAGGACAGATTGATTATCCTCTTAAAATCCAATTAGATAAGATTGCAGATAAGTTTGCCCAGGAAGATAAAGCCCCTCAAGAGGCTGTGACGGATTATGAGGGCTTAAACATTGTGGAAATGCCTTATGCAGTAGGACGTTATCAAACAACAAGATACTCTTTAGTGAAGTTAATTCCCAAAACAGGTAGAAAACATCAGTTACGACGTCACATGAAACATATCTTTCATCCTATTTTAGGGGATACGCAATATGGGGATTTGCATCAAAATCGTGTATTGACGGAACATTCAGGCTGTCAGCGTTTATTTTTACATGCAGATACACTTATTTTTGTGCATCCTGTTGATTCAAAAAAAATAGAAATTAAAGCTAATTTAGATGAACAATGGATGAAAGTGATGGAATTATTTAATTGGTCTATTTAACGAGAAGAAATCATGTTAGATATTAATTTAACCCATGAACAACAACAAAAAGCAGTAGAACAAATTCAGGAATTAATGGCACAAGGAATTAGCAGTGGTGAAGCGATTCAAATTGTGGCAAAAGCATTGCGTGAAATTCATCAAAAAGGTGAGAAAGAAGCTCCTGACAGTAAATAAATAAAAATTTTTGTGATCAATGTATCATTTTTAAAGTTTCCTTGTTGCATAAAAAAATAAAATGTTTGAATATATTTCCAATTGAGGTGATAAGGCATGAGTCTTATTGTTTTTAAGTATTAAGGGCGAAGCCTATAGAGGTCTACTATGGAAATTGGTGTAGTAAAATGGTTTAATAACGCAAAAGGATTTGGATTTATTTCTGCAGAAGGCGTGGATACAGACATCTTTGCACATTATTCAGCAATTGAAATGGATGGTTACCGTTCATTGAAAGCGGGACAACGCGTGCAATTTGAAGTGATTCACGGCGACAAAGGATCTCACGCCACAAAAATAATTCCGATTGCGGAATAAGTGAAACGCTAAAACGTTTCAAAATCTTCTCTATTTAGCATAATCAAAGGCCAAGGTTTCTACCTTGGCTTTTTTTCATCTTATTTATTGAGCAAATTTTTCAAACCGGCTTTCATCGCTGTCATTTGGCTTTCATATAATGCTTTGCTTTCACGTTCATCAATCATATAAGTGATGGTTTCAGAAAGTGTCATTTTCATTTTTCTTGAATATTTAGACAAACGAAGCCAAACACCATATTCTAAATCAATAGATTTTTTCTTCGTTGATTGTTTTTCTGCATTAAAAAAGCGTTTACGTCTTGCACGAATCGCCTGATCAAGCTTAATAGGTAAATCAAGAGAAAGGTGATTTTTAATCCATTCCTCAATTTTTTCAGGATAATTCTGACATTCTATTAATTCTTGAACTTTGCTTTCTTCTAAGCTTTTTTCTTCGTAACGGGTAATTTTTTCCCCTTCGCGATGTTTGCGAATAAGATAAATCCATTTCCAGTTTGCTTCTTGGTTTTCTAATTTTTGGTATTTCATCGTTTTATTATGCTTTTTAGTGACGTGGTAACCTCATAAATATACGCGCTTTAAACAAAATTTTCCAGTAGATTTTTATAACGGATTTTCACTCAGTGTGAAGTGTGCGATAATACCGCTAATTTAATTAAAGCGAGATATGTCGTGACTTCAACATCTTCGGAACAAGCCTTAAATTGGCAAGCCTTACAACCAGAATTATCGATTACTGAACTTTCAGCTGAAAAGGCTGATTTTTGGTCATTACAAAAACATGCCACAAAAGCGATTTCGTTATTCTTAAAACAACCTCGTCGTTCTTTGTTAGTTTTAAAAGCCGATGATCAAGCAGAATATGCCGATTTATTAGCAGAACTTATTCGCCAAGAACAGCCAAAAGAGCGGTCAATTTTTGGGGTAAATTATGTGGTTGAGCAGGGAGATTCTTTTTCTTTCCCTCGTATTTATACAGAGCCTGCTCAATCACTTGCGGATAATTTTGCCGCACAAGGTGATGTGCTGAAGGCATTACATGCCGATCAATTTAGCCTTTTTGGTAGTGTGCGTGTTCATCCAAGTTCACAAGATATTTTGCTTACACCAGGTCTAGTCCATCAAGCCAATGGTGGTGTTTTGATTTTAAGTGCAGCAACGATGCTAAGCCAGTTTGATTTATGGCAACGCTTAAAACATATTTTACAAACACAAACTTTTGATTGGTATTCAGCCCATCCATTTAAAACCTTGCCTTGTGATATTCCAAGTTATCCACTTAATTTAAAAGTAGTGATTTTAGGCAACCGCACTGAAATTGCGACCTTAGGTGAGTTAGAAGAAGATCTTTACAGCTTGGCTGATTACGCAGAAATTGAAAGCTATTATTCTGTTGCACAACCGAAAGCACAAGAAAATTGGGCCAATTATGTGTTGGCATTAGCCTCAAAATATGAGCTTGATTTAGATTTAACCGCATTAAATAAACTCTATCAGTTACTGGTGCGTGAGAGTGAAGATCGCTTTTTAATTAACATTTCCCCGTTAAAAACAACAGAAATGCTACTCAATGCTGCGACGTTGTCACAAAAGCAAACCTTAAGTGCGGTTGATTTTGAGCAAGCGTTTAAACAAAAGAACGAACAGCACGGTTTTTTACGTGAACGTACTTATGCGGATATTCTTAACGAGCAAATTTATGTGGAAACCAATGGTGAAATTGTCGGGCAAATTAATGGCTTGTCTGTGATTGAATATCCAGGCACCCCGGTTTGTTTCGGTGAACCTTCTCGTATTAGTTGCTTAGTGCAATTTGGTGATGGTGAAGTTGTGGATGTGGAGCGTAAAAACGAATTAGCGGGCAACCTTCACGGAAAAGGTATGATGATTTCTGAAGCGTGCTTGGCTAGTATCTTAGAGTTGCCATCACAGTTACCATTTTCTGCGTCTTTAGTGTTTGAGCAATCTTATGGTGAAATTGATGGTGACAGTGCATCTCTAGCTATTTTCTCCGTATTAGTCAGCGCGTTATCTGATTTGCCGTTGCCACAAAATATTGCGATTACTGGTACCATCGACCAATTTGGTTTGGTGCATGCAGTAGGTGGAGTGAATGACAAAATTGAAGGCTTTTTCACCATTTGCCAACGTCGTGGTTTAACGGGTAAACAAGGTGTGATTATTCCCGCGACGACAATTCAACAACTAAGCTTATCTGATGAAGTGGTTGAAGCCGTGAAAAATGAGCAGTTCTTTATCTATCAAGTCGAGGATATTTATCAAACAGCCAAGATTCTATTTGACCGCGATTTATTAGAAGAGAAAGAAGAATATGCCAAAGGCAAAGAACCTATTGCACGTTTAATTCAAAATCGAATTGCTTTCCGTTCGGAAACGCCGAAAAAAAACTGGTTAGATTTCTTTAAATCTTAATTTCTTTAAAGCGAACCTTGGGTTCGCTTTTCTTTTATGTGAATTTTACTGACTGATCCGACAAGTTGAGCTAACAAGTGTTCGCTGTTTACATTTCTTATAAATCCCCATAGAATCTGCACTTATTGTTTGTAACCAAGCAAAACTATATATACAAGGAAATAAAAAATGGAAAACACCTGTACACCCAACATCAAAAGCAGCTACACTTATGAAGATTTATTAGCTTCTGGTCGTGGTGAATTATTTGGTAAAGAAGGCCCGCAACTTCCAGCACCAACCATGTTGATGATGGATCGCATTGTAAAAATGACCGAAGACGGCGGTGCGTTTGGTAAAGGGTATATTGAAGCGGAATTAGATATTCATCCGGATTTACCGTTTTTTGGTTGTCACTTTATTGGTGACCCAGTCATGCCAGGCTGCTTAGGTTTAGATGCGATGTGGCAATTAGTGGGTTTCTTCCTTGGCTGGGTAGGCGGTAAAGGTAAAGGTCGTGCATTAGGCGTAGGTGAAGTGAAATTTACTGGACAAATCTTACCAACCGCGAAAAAAGTGGTTTATCGCATCAATATGAAACGCGTAATTAATCGCAAATTAGTAATGGGAATGGCTGACGGTGAAGTGGAAGTAGATGGTCGCGTTATCTACACCGCAACTGATTTAAAAGTTGGTTTATTCCAAGATACATCAAGCTTCTAATTCAAATAAACACAACATCATATAAAAATAGCCCGAGTTAATCGGGCTTTTCTTTTTCTATTCTTCGTCAATAATATCGACAAATTCAGCATTCAGTAATTTGGCTAAATCCTGTGGGGATAATTCAACGCTTAATCCACGTTTCCCGCCTGAAACAAAAATCGTATCAAACTCAAGTGCGGTCGAGTTTATCACTGTTTTTACCCGTTTTTTTTGACCTAATGGGCTAATGCCACCGACTAAATATCCCGTACTTTTTTGTGCGGCATCTTTATCGGCCATTTCAACTTTTTTCACACCAATTGATTTTGCGGCTTTCTTTAAACTCAACATATTTGCCGTGGAAAGCACAAAACACGCCAATTTTTTCTGATCACCATTTTCGGCGACTAAAAGTGTTTTAAAGGATTGGTGCGGATCAAGTCCAAGTTTTTCAGCAGCTTCATCGCCAAAATGCGTATTGTTAGGGTCATGATCGTAAGTATGGAGAGTAAAAGGAATTTTATTTTTCTTTAGTAAATCAATTGCTGGTGTCATCTGATTTCCTTATGTATTTATGCGTCTTTTTTCTGTAGAATGAATCGGTTCAGAACATTTTACAGCGGAGAGAAAAATGGACGCAAGCCTAAATATTGCTATTGCAGCAGAATTTGATCTATGTGAAAAAATTGCCGAAGCACTTGAACAAAGTGAGCTAGATGTAGGCAAAATTTCTATCGTAGAAATTTATCCTTTTGAAGAAGAGCAAGCGGTGCGTTTTCGCAATAAAGCCGTTGCTCAATTAGCCACTGATGAGATTGAGTGGGACAGCGTTAATTATCTTTTCTTCGCAGGCCAAATTGACCAAGCGCCTCTATTAGCTCAAGCTGCAGAAAGTGGCTGTTTGGTGATTGATTTAAAAGGGATTTGCTCTGCATTGTCTGATGTACCCGTCGTAGTTCCTACAATCAATGAAGAAAATCTGACTGAATTAAGACAACGTAACATTGTGAGTCTGCCCGATCCGCAAGTGAGTCAATTAGCCTTATCTCTATTACCAATTATTCAACAAACAAATTTAACTCAAGTCTTTGCAACGTCACTTTTACCGGCTTCTTATACAGATGGTGAGACCGTGAATAAACTTGTTGGACAAACCGCTCGTTTACTGAATGGTATGCCATTAGAAGAAGGTGAACCCCGTTTTGCCTTTGATGTGTTTCCACAACAAGCGGCTAATTTAAATCTGCAATTACAAAAAATCTTCCCGCAGTTAGACAATGTGATTTTCCATCAAATTCAAGTGCCTGTCTTCTACGGCATGGCACAAAAAGTGACCGCACTTTCAGATTATGAATTTGATTTCCAACCACAACAAAGCGAATTGATTGAATTACATGATAGCCTTATTACACCCGTGATTAACGGTGAAAATGAAAATGGTGAAGACAGCGTAAAATTGCATATCAGCCAACAAAGTGCGGTTGAAAATGGCATTGAATTTTGGACGGTTGCTGATGAGCAACGTTTCAATATTGCCTTGTTAGGTGTGAAATTACTTGAGTCGATTTATCAGCAAGGTTATTAATTTAAGTTAAGGGGAAGACAATGCAACAATCTTTACTTGAACGCCTTTTTTCGATTAAAGAAAAGGGCAGTACCACTAAAACCGAAATTATTGCCGGTATCACCACTTTCTTTACCATGGTGTATATCGTGTTTGTAAACCCATCCGTATTAGGTGATGCGGGAATGGATAAACAAGTTGTTTTCGTGACCACTTGTTTAATTGCTGCACTGGGTACCATTGCGATGGGATTATTCAGTAATTTACCTATCGCCCTTGCACCTGCTATGGGGTTAAATGCATTTTTCGCCTACGTGGTAGTCGGCAAGCTCGGTTATTCTTGGGAAGTGGGCATGGGCACCATTTTCTGGGGCTCGATTGGTTTATTTGTTCTCACCCTATTCCAAATCCGTTATTGGTTAATGGCGTCTATTCCGCTTTCACTTCGCGTGGGAATCGGTGCAGGTATCGGCTTTTTTATTGCCTTAATTGGCTTTAAAAATATGGGATTGGTTGTAGCGAATCCCGCGACTTTAGTAGCATTAGGCAATTTGCATGATCCGAAAATTCTTCTTGGCGTATTGGGCTTTTTCATTATTGTGGTGCTAGCGGCACGTAATATTTTCTCTGGTGTTTTGATTTCTATCGCGGTAGTGACTGGTTTAGCGCTTTTAATTGATGACCAAGTTACCTTCCACGGCATTGTTTCTATGCCACCAAGCTTAGGTGCGGTTATTGGGAAAGTAGATATTGCGGGTGCTTTAGACACGGCTTTGCTCGGCATCATTTTCTCATTCTTATTAGTAAACCTATTCGACTCATCAGGCACCTTGTTAGGCGTGACCGATAAAGCAGGTTTCAGCGATGAAAAAGGTCGTTTCCCGAAAATGAAACAAGCCCTTTATGTAGATAGCGTGAGTGCGGTAGTCGGTTCTTATATCGGAACATCCGCTATCAGTACTTATATTGAAAGTGGTGCAGGGGTTTCTGTTGGCGGGAGAACAGGTTTAACAGCAGTAACAGTCGGTGTTTTATTCTTACTTACCATTTTCTTTTCGCCACTGGCTAGTGTCGTACCAGCTTATGCAACCGCAGGGGCATTAGTCTATGTAGGGATTTTAATGGCATCCAGTCTTATTCGTGTACACTGGGATGATTTAACTGAAGCAACGCCTGCTTTTATCACTGCAGCGATGATGCCATTTACTTATTCAATTACTGAAGGTATCGCATTTGGTTTTATTAGCTATTGCGTCATGAAGGCTTGTACAGGTAGAATACTCGAGGTCAATGCCCCAGTGTGGGTGGTGTCTTTATTATTTGTGGCCAAGTTCGTTTGGGTTGGCTGATTTCATAAAGGCGTAATTTATTACGCCTTCATTTTTATAGCATTGCAACAAGGAGTGCGTCATGCAAAATATTCTTTTTATCGTCAATGATTCCACATATAGTGGAGAAAAAACGTTCAACGCTGTTCGTTTCGCCATCAATATGAAGGAAGAGCATAGCAAGGATGTGAATATTAAATTATTCTGCTTTTCTGATGCGATTTTATGCGGTATTGCTGGGCAAAACCCAAATGAAGGTTTCAATATCCAACAACTTATCGATATTTTAGCGGCACAAGGTGCTGAAATTAAATTATGTACCAGCTGCGTAAAAGCACGTGGTTTATTAGATGCTAAATTAATTGACGGTGTGACCCTTGGTACTTTAGATGATGTTTCTGAATGGACATTATGGGCGGATAAAGTTTTAACGTTCTAATTTCTGATAAAACTGACAAAATAAAAAGGTGTAATCAATAGATTGCACCTTTTTAATTCTATATAGTCGGTTTAAGTTTTTAAACCTCGCCACCAATCCCAACAAATTTCTCAACAAAGGCAACAATCTTTTGGAAAATACTTTGTTTTTTCGTGAGATATTGCGGATTAAGCGGACTCATTTTCGGTAGGGCATCATTTAAATCCGTACCTTGTTCACTAGCATATCCGCGTTTTAAGGATACGTTAATATAACGCTTCGCGGCATCAATATTCAGCCCTTCACTGCTAATTAATTCGTCAGCTTCTTTCTGTTGCTCTTTTTGGGCAAATTGGAAGAAAGATTCAATAATACCGGCTTTATCGACAATGCTATCTAAGTCAGTTTGATTGATAAAATCTACGATCAAACTTTCTTTGGCTCGATTACCTAGGCTCGCTCGGATAGTGGTTCGAATTTCATCAATCAGCTCAGCTTTATTTTTCATTTTTTTGTTGTGTTCAAAAATCAATTCCAAGATGTAATCCAGATTGATTTCTTGGGATTTTAATAAATCCACTTCAAACACCACATCGTCCCAATCAATGGTCGATTTTGCTTTTTCCTCGCCATCTTTATGACGACGGAGCCAATCCCGAATATCGTTGTAAGTCGAACGGTAATTCTGAATGCTACGTTCGCTTGGCATATCAATAGGTTGCATTTCAGCAAAAGCCTCATCCGTTAAATAATATTTTTCTTTAAAGGCTTCAACGGCTTTTGCATCGCTGGTATCGAGCGATTGAAATGCTTGTAAAGCAGCGAACTCATCGTAGTTTTGCAGAATATTTTCAACTCGCAAATATTCACCAAATAATTTTACAAAGTCTTTCTTGTCTTTTTCAGTTTGTATTTCATCTGGATCAGGGAAGCGTTCTTGCAATTCAGCAATAACCTCTAAATACCCTCGGCGGGCGACACCTGCATCGGTAAAGCCTTCCATATATTCTTGGTAACTTTTTTCTAATACGATATTGCGCGTATTAGATTTACCGAAAAGGGTAATCGCATCAATGGTATCTTGTTCCAAATCGCGGAAAGTGACGATATTGCCAAAACTTTTTGTGCTGTTGTAAATGCGGTTTGTACGAGAATAAGCTTGAATCAAACCATGGTAACGTAAGTTTTTATCTACAAATAATGTGTTTAAGGTTGGTGCATCAAAACCGGTTAAAAACATCCCAACGACAATCAGTAAATCCACTTCTTTGTTTTTGACGCGTTTGGCGAGATCACGATAGTAGTTTTGGAACGATTTCGCATCCACATCATAATTGGTGGCAAAATAGCCGTTGTAATCATCAATGGCAGATTTTAAAAATTCCTTAGCCGAGGAGGTCATCGCCTCCACTTCAAAACTTTCATCAACAATATCGCCAATCGCATCTTGCTCTTCATTCGCGGCAAACGAAAAGATTGTTGCAATTTTAAGTGGATTTTTGACCGCACTTTGTAACTGTTTAAAAGTTTGATAATAAGCTTTGGCCGCATCCACGCCACTTACTGCAAACATGGCATTAAAGCCATTATTACCGGCATTAAAGCGATGGGTCTTTTGTTTGAAATTATCTAAAATATATTGGGCAATTTGCTCAATACGTTTAGGTTGTAAAAAGGCTTGTTTTTTCTCGAGTTTTGTTAGCTCTTCAAGATTCTTTTCAGTTTCAATGTTTTTAAATTGTGGCCGTACATCATTGTAATCCACTTTAAATTTCAGTACTTTTTCGTCACGAATCGCATCGGTAATAATGTAAGAGTGGAGTTCAACGCCAAAAACACTCGCTGTAGTTTCAGCACCTAATGCATTAGTTGGAAAAATAGGCGTGCCAGTAAAACCAAATTGATAGTATTTTTTAAATTTTCTCGTTAGATTTTTTTGCGCTTCACCAAATTGAGAACGATGGCATTCATCAAAGATAAACACGACCTGTTTATCGTAAATCGGTAATTTATCTTCCGATTTCATCAGGTTGTTGAGTTTTTGAATGGTGGTAACAATGATCTTATTGTCGTCTTTGTCGATATTGCGTTTTAATCCTGCCGTACTTTCCGAACCATTCACGCTATCCGGTGAAAAGCGTTGGTATTCTTTCATGGTTTGATAGTCCAAATCCTTTCTATCTACTACGAAGAATACTTTTTCAATAAAGTCTAATTCCGTTGCAAGGCGTGCGGCTTTAAAGCTGGTGAGCGTTTTGCCTGAGCCTGTAGTGTGCCAAATGTAGCCGCCACTGTCTTTATTGCTCCAATTTTTCGCCTGATATGAACTTTTAATTTTCCATAAAATACGCTCAGTGGCAGCAATTTGATACGGGCGCATAATCAATAGGGTATCGGAAACATCAAACACGCAGTAATTTACCAACACATTGAGCAGGGTATGTTTTTGCAAGAAGGTCGCTGTAAAATCTTTTAAATCTTTAATTAAGGTATTTTTTGCCGTTGCCCAATTCATTGTGAAGTCATAGCTGTTTTTATCGCGTTTGGTGGTGTTGGCAAAATAGCGAGTATCTGTACCATTAGAAATGACAAAAATTTGAATATATTTAAAGAGCGAATTTTCTTTATTGAAACTTTCTTTGCTGTAGCGATGAATTTGATTAAAGGCTTCACGAATGGCCACGCCGCGTTTTTTCAGTTCGATATGCACAAGCGGTAAACCATTGACCAAAATCGTCACATCATAACGATTGTCATAGCTGCCGGTTTGTTCAAATTGATTGATAACTTGTACGGCATTATTGGCAAGATTTTTCTTATCTAGCAGATAAATATTCTGAATTCGCCCATTATCAAACACAAAATCATAAATATAGTCATCATGAATTTTACGGGTTTTCTCAATCAGACTATCGCTCGGTTTATCCAAATATTCCTCTAAAAAACGTCGCCATTCCGCATTAGAGAAAACCACATTGTTCAAGCGCTGTAATTGCGCCCGTAAGTTTTTAACCAACGCATCATGACCATTGAGTCCTTGCAAATACTCATAACCTTGCGCCTGTAAATCACGAATAAATTCACGCTCAAGGCTCCCTTCCGTTTGATAACCGGCATTGGGTTCTTCCACAAATTTATTATATTGATCTAAAACGATAAAATTATTGGATTCAGCGATAGTTTTGTATTTGGTCATGAGTGGTTCCTTAATTCTTTTACTTTTTTAGTTTTTGTAGGGTGAGCTTTAGCCCACGGTTTTATTTATGGTTGTTAATTGGTGGGCTAAAGCCCCCCTACGGGTTACGAGAAATCTAGTAACAATTCTCTGTAATACTCATACCGCTTTTGGCTTTGCTCAATCGCTAAAGGCAAGCCTTCGGTGATGGAATTGGTGAGCGTTTCAAATTTATCTAGGATTGAAACGATGCGTTGTTGTTCCTTTAGTTGAGGAATAGAAATTTTTACTTTTTTCAAATTGTCGTTATATAAACGTTGAATGGTGCCTCCTTCGGCAATTCCCCATTTAGCAATCTTATAGAAATGATATAAATATTTATTAAGAACGAGAGTTTCATCATTATCAATCCAGACTATATTGCTATCTTGAAAATAAGAATTTTCTCCATCAAATATAACTGTTCTACCAATAGTTCCGCTAGCAGATATAAGAATATCTCCTTTTTTAGGATAGCTATATTTTTGTTTATATTCTTGGAAAAGCTCATTTGAAATATAGGCATCAGGCTTTTTCCCAAAAGTTCCAATTTTATAAAAAGGAATATCTCCAGAGCTTGCTGTTTGGTTTTTAAGAATTCTTTTACACATACGAACAGGCCCTACATCACCAAGTTCAATAACCTTGTTCATTCCATCAATATTTAACAATTTCTCCCGATAGTATTCATACTGCTTCTGGCGTAGTGTAAGCTCGCTGGTAAGCTCGCTGGTAAGCGCTGTCAATGCGTCCAAAATTTTTACGATTTTGGTTTGGATGGGGAGTGGGGGGATAGGGATTTCTAATTTTTTTAGCTCGCTAGCGTTTAGCGCTGGAATTCCTGTAAAAGAGCATAAATTATGAATCTCTTTTTGAAAATGGAGCAGCACATGGTAAAGAAAGCGGACATTTAATTCATATTCTGATTTTATTGTTACAGAATAATTAAGATTTCCTCGGAAATATTTACCTTCTTGCCAAGTAATTGAGCCAACGCCAGCACCTCTTGTTGTAATACCAATAGGATCATTTTCAGTGTTCCACACATTAATAAATCCTAAGGGTTCACGTCCACTGTTGATGACAGGGTATATTCCAGGGTTTTGTGCAATAATATTTTTGCTAACTGACTGACCTGTTTTTATATCTGTGACTTTTCCTAAGGGCTTCCACTTCACCTCAGCCCCATCCAATAATTTTTCTAAAAAAGTGCGGTTGTTTTTCATGGTGTTTTTATCCCTCAATCTCCGCCACAATCTTGTCAATTTCTGCACGCAAGCGGTCGATATTAGCAACAGTTTGTTTAATTTCAGCGTTGAGTTTATCGATATCGATCACTTCTCGGGTGTCTTCTTGTTCTACGTAAGAACTCACCGCAAGGTTGTATTCATTGTTAACGATGTCTTCAAAGGACACGGATTTGGCTAAATGCGGTACATCTTCTTTATTGGCAAACAGTTTGAGAATTTGCTCAATATGTTCCGGTTCTAAACTGTTGTTATTGGTGGCGGGTTTAAATAAACCGCTGGCATCAATAAATTGGGTTTGGGTATCAGGTTTATGTTTGGAAAGCACCAAAATATTCACTGCGATACTGGTGCCAAAAAAGAGATTGGGCGCTAAGGCGATCACCGTTTCTACATAGTTATTATCCACCAAATATTGACGAATTTTTTGCTCCGCACCACCGCGATAAAAAATGCCGGGGAAGGACACAATCGCTGCGCGGCCTTTTGCTGAAAGATAACTTAACGCATGCAAAATAAAGGCAAAGTCTGCTTTGGATTTTGGTGCAAGTACGCCGGCTGGGGCAAAGCGTTCATCGTTAATTAGCGTTGGATCGTCAGAGCCAATCCATTTCACGGAGTAAGGCGGGTTAGAAACAATGGCATCAAAGGGTTTATCATCACCAAATTGCGGGCTCATTAAAGTGTTGCCAAGGGCGATATCAAACTTGTCGTAGTTGATGTTATGCAAAAACATATTCATACGGGCAAGGTTGTAAGTGGTGTGATTAATTTCCTGCCCGAAGAATCCCTCTTCAATGATGTGTTCATCAAATTGTTTTTTTGCTTGCAATAATAAAGAACCAGAACCCGCCGCTGGGTCGTAAATTTTATTGACCTTATCTTGTCCATATAAAGCCAGTCGAGCAATCAGCTTGGAAACGCATTGTGGCGTAAAGAACTCACCACCCGATTTACCGGCATTAGCAGCATAGTTGGAAATTAAAAATTCGTAAGCATCACCGAATAAATCAATATGATTATCTTCAAAGTCACCAAAATCTAACTCAGCAACGCCTTTTAATACATCGGCTAGACGGCTATTTTTATCGGCAACGGTATTACCCAAGCGGCTGCTAGTAGTATCAAAATCGGCAAATAAGCCTTTGATATCCTGTTCGGAAGGGTAGCCAGTAGCGGAGTTTTCGATAGCTGTAAAAATGCTTTTTAGGTCTGTATTTAAATTCGGATTAGTATTGGCTGTCGCCACGACATTTTTAAATAGCTGGCTTGGGTAAATAAAATAGCCTTTTGCTTTAATGGTGTCTTCTTTGATCGCTGCAATAATAGGGTCGTCATCATTAAAAGCAGAATAATCAACGCTATCATCTCCACCTTCAATGTAGTTGGCAAAGTTTTCGCTGATAAAACGATAGAAAAGTGTACCCAAAACATACTGTTTAAAATCCCAACCATCGACGGAACCGCGTACATCATTAGCGATTTGCCAAATGCGGCGTTGAAGTTCTGCGCGTTGTTGAATTGCTGCTGCCATAAAATCCTCAGAATATTTTGTATAATTATTAAGTTATAAATGTTCAAAATTATACAGGAAACAAATAATAACTAAATGAATTTCTATGGAAATTCCTCTACAATAAGCACATACTAATGTTTCCAAAAAAAATAAAAAATGAGCCAAAAATCAACCGCACTTAATGCCATTTCGTTACCTTTAAATCAAGTCAATTTAATTGAAGCCTCTGCAGGTACTGGGAAAACCTATACTATCGGCTCGATCTATCTTCGTTTACTTTTACAAGCAGGTGAGAATTGTTTTTCTCGACCGCTAAATGTGGACGAAATTTTGGTGGTAACCTTTACTGAAATGGCGACGGAAGATTTAAAACGTAAAATTCGGGAACGTTTAACGGCGGCGATTTCGATTTTTTCTGAATATTATGAGACAAAAGATAAGGCGATTTTTACAGGGGAACATCAATTTTTAGCGGAATTGTTGCCTTATTTAGAAGATATCCCAACTGCACTTCGTCGCTTAAAGCTAGCTGAACAAAATTTAGATTTAGCCTCCATTTATACCATTCACGGTTTTTGTCGCCGAATGTTAATGCAACATGCTTTTAATTCAGGTGTGCATTTCAATTTAAAACTTCTCAAAGATCAGTCTGATTTACTCAAACAATTTGCAAATGAATTTTGGCGAGAGCATTTTTATTCCCAACCTTTCGAGATTGCTAATTTTATCTCGAAAGAGTTAGGTTCGCCTGATGATGTGCTAAGCATTTTAGAATCTGATTTAAACAAAGATGTATCGGTAGCGACGGACAATCAACAAAGCTTGTCGTTGTCAATTGATGAATTTTTACAGAAAAGTGTGGGAGAGCGATTAAAAGCTGTTGAAGATCTAAAAGTTTTTTGGTTAAAAAATGTAGATGAAATTTCCTCCATTATCATGGAGGAAATAACAAAAGATTATCCAGAAGATCAGCTCAAATCTCTCAGTCGTAGCAGCTACCAAAAAGAACGTCTTAAAACATGGATTGAACAGATTAATGAATGGGCAAATAATCCACTAGACTATGAAATTCATGAAACATTAAGGAAGTATTTTCTACAATCTTCGATTGAGCAAAAATACGAAAAGCCGGCAAAAAATACGAAAAATAAAAAAGCGGCTATACCGTTTTATGCACCGATTTTTGAAGAACTCGAAGAACTGGTTGCAAAACATCAATCAAGTGATTTATTAAAAAAAATCATTCTTTATCACTATCGTCAAGGTATTCAAAAGAAACTTCTTGAATACAAAGCGAATCATCCTGAAAAATCCTTTGATGATTTATTACGCTTATTGAAAGAAGCATTATATGGTGAGGGCGGAGAACAGTTAGCAGAATTAATTCGTTTTCAATATCCTTTTGCCATGATTGACGAGTTCCAAGATACGGATGCGTTGCAGTATCAAATTTTCTCGAAAATTTATCACAATAAAACCGCGTCTGGTAATGTTGGCTTTATGATGATCGGGGACCCAAAACAGGCAATTTATCGCTTCCGTGGTGCCGATATTTTCACTTATCTAAAAGCAGCGGATGAAGCGAGTGAGCGTTTTAACTTAGGTACAAACTACCGTTCTTCTCAACCTTTAGTAGAAGGGGTAAATCGATTATTTGATTTTAAAAATGATCCCTTTATTTATGAAAATATTGAATTTTTAAACGTCGGCGCAGCCAAGAAAAATCTTATTTTTCAGTTAAATAATCAGCCTGAGCCAGCCTTCCGTTTTTACATTAATGATAAAGACGAATCCACCCAGCAAGATTATGCGAAAGCTTGCGCAATATCGATTCAGCAATGGTTAAAAAGTGCGGCTGAAAATCCACTTGTTTTTCCAAATGAAAGCAAAGCGGAAAATCAAACATTGCGAGCAGAAAATATTGCTGTTTTAGTGCGTGGTTATACGGAAGCCGAATTGGTGAAAAAAGAATTGCAAGCACTTGGTATTGCGTCGGTTTACCTTTCTGATAGAGGAAATGTCTTTGAGAGTAACACAGCAAAAGAACTGGCCTTGATTTTGCAAGCCTGTTTGAGTGTGACTGAGCGTCCAATTTTGAATGCGATTGCGACCGCACTTTTCGGCTTAAATGCAGCTGAAATTCACCAAATTCACCATGATGAAATTCAGTGGCAACGTTGGGCTGAAAAATTCGCAGAGTATCAACAAATTTGGCAACGCCAAGGCGTATTGCCGATGTTGCACCATTTACTTTTAGCTGAAAATATCACAGAAAAACTCTTATCTCGGCCTGATGGTGAACGTAAACTGACAGATTTATTACATTTAGCTGAAATTTTACAACAAGCAGCTGCATTAAATGAAAGTGAAGCGGCATTATTGCGTTGGTTTGAAAAGCAAATTCAAGATGAAGGTCGTCAAGAAGCACAAATTCGTTTAGAAAGCGAACGTCAGTTAGTGAAGATTGTGACTATCCATAAATCGAAAGGGTTGGAATATGATTTAGTTTGGTTGCCATTTTTAGGTAATGAAGCAAAAGACCCAACAAAATCAGGCAAGCAGAAGAAACTGTTTAATTTATATTACGACAGTGATGAAGAGAAAACCTTGTGGGACATGCAAGATCAACACTTGGATGATTTGACCCAAGAAGTTTTTGCGGAAGAATTGCGGTTGCTTTATGTGGCATTAACCCGAGCAAAATACCAAATGGCCTTTGTGTTACCAAAAGCCTTTGATAAAAAATGGAATGCTTTATTGTATGTGTTAACACAGGGTGAAATTGGTCGAAAACTCGATTTGCCAGCTAATTGGGATACCCAACCGTTATTAGAAAAGTTTAAACAGCTTTTACCTAATGATGTAGCGATTGAATTAACTGATGTGTTACAAGCCAGTGAAGCACTTACTTTAAATGTTTCTCAAGAAAATTTAAGCGCAGAAATTTTCCAAGGTGAAATTGAACAAGATTGGCGAGTGACGAGCTTTAGTGGCATAGAACAAACACATCAACGCAAAGCTTATTTAAATGAAAGTGCGGTGAAAAAATCGCTCATTTTTGATGATGCGAAAGATTATGATGCATCGATTTTAATAGAAAATATCACTGAAAATCTGACCGCACTTGCTCATGATAACGATGAAATGGTTCTAGATTTCCCAAGGGGAACACAAATCGGTACGTTATTGCATCGTTATTTTGAAAAGGTGCCTTTTGCTCAACTGGCTGAGAAAGAAAACATTGAAAAATTATGTCAGGATTTGAATCTTGCGGAAGAGCAATTTGTAGCAGTTCAACAGTGGTTTGCACAAATACTCAGCACGCCAATTTTGCCAAAGGATGATCTCACCCTTGCTCAGATTAACGAAAAACAATGCTTAAAAGAGTTGGCATTTTATCTCAATATCACAAGCCATTTTGATGTCGCTGGTTTTAATCGAGCGTTAGCAACCTTACATCATTTGCCATCAGAACCGTTACAGTTTGATGATATTCAAGGCATGGTGCGAGGCACAATGGACTTAGTTTTCTGTCATCAAGATAAATATTATTTGCTTGATTACAAATCGAATTTCTTAGGTGAAACATTAAAGGATTACGATCAAACTGCATTGAAAAAAGCCATGTTAGAACATCATTATGATTGGCAATATTTGTTGTATGTTGTGGCATTACACCGCTATTTAAAAACACGTTTACCTCACTACGATTACAACCGAGATTTTGGTGGTGTGGTCTATGCATTTTTACGAGGAATGAATGGTTCGCCACAATCGGGCATCTTTTTTGATAAACCAGATTGGCAATTAATCCAACAATTAGAGGAATTATTTTAATGTTAAGCCTATTAAAATCCTTGCAAGAACAGGGTGTGATTACCCAAGGCGATTATTATTTTGCTCAATTAATTGCGGATAAACAAAAAGATAAAGGCTATACCGAACCCGTCCAAAATTTAGCGATTTTATTAGCCGCACTTTGCAACTGGAGCTATACGCAAGGCAATACTTGTTGTGTGTTAGATCGTTTCTTAGAACGTAATTTATTCGGTTTGGCTTATCGTCATACTGAAACGGATTTTTTGTCGCTTATCAATGAAAAAATCGGTTCGCTTCCGGTATCAAAATGGCAATCAGCCTTAGCGGGGCATATTGCTTTTACACAAGATCCTGAAAATCAGATTGCGCCTCTCGCATTTCAATTTGGGGCGATTTATTTCTACCGAGCTTGGCAAGATGAGTTCCGCGTTGCGCAATATATTAAAAACGCCTTGAAAAATGACCGCATTTTATCGGTAGAGCCGCAACAAATTCGGGCATTATTAGATCGTTATTTCTCTCAACAACAAGCACAAATTGATTGGCAAAAAGTAGCTGTCGCAACGGCGGTAAAAAGTCCATTCTCAGTGATTACGGGCGGACCAGGAACAGGGAAAACCACGACAGTTACTCGATTATTATGTGTATTACAGGAATTATTTGGTGGCAAACTTCACATTAAATTGGTTGCGCCAACGGGGAAAGCGGCGGCTCGTTTAACGGAATCCATCGAAAACGCTTTGGCAAAAATGCCGATTTCAAATGAGTTACGTGCATCGATTCCGAAAACCGCAGAAACGTTGCATCGTTTACTAGGCGTTCGACCTTTTACCGATAGCGTGAAATATCATGCACATAATCCACTGCAAATTGATGTGCTAGTGGTGGATGAAACTTCGATGATTGATTTGCCGATGATGGCGAAACTGGTGCAAGCGTTGAAACCCGAAACGCGTTTGATTTTATTAGGTGACCAAGCCCAATTAGCTTCAGTAGAAGCGGGGGCGGTATTAGGCGAAATTGCACAATTTTTAACGCAAGATTATAGCCCTGCTCAAGCCGATTATATCCATGCAACAACAGGCTATACCGTTCCAACTTCAGATGAACATAGTCCGTTGCGTGATGCCATTTGCCATTTAACCTTTAGTCGTCGTTTCCGAGATGATTCGGGTATTAAACAACTTGCTGAGCAAATTCAACAAGGAAAGGGCGAGGGCAGTGTGGCAACCTTTGCGGAATATCCACAAGAGTTGCATTTCCATCATTTTGATGAAGAGCAAGACGTTAAAGAATCTGTTCGCCAAGTGGTGAAAAGTGCGGTTGAAAATTACCGTGTTTATTTAACCCAACTTCAAACTTATTTTGCTCAGAAGAAAGATCTCAATGCAAAATTTATAGATGAAAAGGGCAATGAGAAAACTTATGCAGAAGCGATTTTAGACCGTTTTAATTCCGTTCAATTTTTGACCGCACTTCGTGCTTCAGCATTAGGTGTAGAAGAGTTAAATCGTGAAATTGCTTTAGCATTACGAGCAGAGAAATTACTTTGGTTCCGCCAAGAGGACGATTGGTATATTGGTAAACCAATTATGATTACGGAAAATGATCATAATGTGAAACTGTATAACGGTGATATTGGCTTGTGTTTAGCTAAAGGCAAAGTGTGGTTTGGTAATCGAGAAGTTTCTACCAGTCGTATTCCCGCTCACGAACCTGCATTTATGATGACGATTCATAAATCCCAAGGTTCGGAGTTTGAACATACCGTCATAGTGTTACCAACAGAACCTAATCCAGTGCTTTCACGAGAGCTGGTATTTACCGGTGTTACCCGTGCGAAAAATCAACTTTCCGTATTTGCCAATGAAAAAATCTGGCAAAGTGCGGTCAGAAATACGGTAAAAAGACAAAGTGGATTAGGAAAGTTATTACAGGAAAAAGAGGAGTAAAAAATGAAATTATATGTTTACGATCATTGCCCGTTTTGTGTACGTGCCCGCATGATTTTCGGTTTAAAAAATCTGCCGGTAGAACTTGTGGTGCTCGCGAATGATGATGAAGCAACACCGATTGGTTTAGTGGGCAAAAAGGTTGTGCCAATTCTTGTTAAAGAAGATGGTACTGCGATGCCAGAAAGTTTGGATATCGTGCATTATGTTGATAAACATTTTGGTGAAAAAATCTTATCTGAAGACGTTCGTCCTGAAATTGAAGCATGGTTAAAAGAAGTTGGCAGTTATTATGGTCATCTTACGACCGCACGCTTTACGCAAATCGGTTTAGCTGAATTTGAAACCCAAAGTGCGGTCGATTATTTCACTAAAAAGAAAACGGAATTTATTGGGGGTTTTGCTGAAAATATCGCGAAGACCGAAACCTATCTTGCTCGCTTAAAAGGTGATTTAGAGAAATTAGCGGTATTAATTCAATCTGAAAATGCATTAAACGGAAAACTTTCTCTTGAAGATATTATCGTCTTCCCGGTATTACGAAATCTGACTTGTGTGAAAGGAATCGAATTTCCACCAGCGGTTTTAGCTTATGTTAAGAATATGGCTAAGTTAAGTCATGTGCCGTTGTATTTTGGTAAAGCTATTTAATCTCTGTTAAGTCATAGGCCCTGGAAATACTGAAGTTTTGACTTGGATCATAGGTGCGGTCATTTTTTCAGTATTTTTTATTCATCGATCTATAATCTCTAACGTTTACTTTAATAAGAGCGCAGAGATATGGATCAGGAATACCAACGAGCGGTTACCCGTATTTGTGTGGAAACCGCTTTGTTATTGTTACAGCATGGCGCAGAAAGTGCTGTCGTCGTACAAATGGCACAGCGATTAGGTGTAGCTTTAGGCATTGAAAGCGTGGAGTGTGCGTTAACGGCAAATGCCGTCTTGTTGACCACGCTTTCTAAGCAGCATTGTATTACCACCGTGCGGAAAAATGTCGATAAAGGCATTAATATGCAAATCGTTACGGATGTTCAGCACATTGTGGTTGCCGTAGAGCATCACTTGTATGATTTGTCCATGGCTCAAAAGAAACTGGATAAATTAAAACCACTAAAATATAACCGTTATTTGGTGGTGTTTATGATTGGTTTATCTTGTGCCTCTTTTGCTCATCTTTCTGGCGGAGATATGACAATTTGTGCAATCACCTTTATTGCCTCTGCCATTGCCATGTTTGTTCGACAAGAAATTTCTAAACGTCATTACAATCCACTCATCGTCTTTGCCATTACCGCATTTGTTGCCTCACTGATTTCCGGTGTCAGTTTAAAATATAGTTTAGGCAATGATCCTCATATCGCATTAGCTTCTAGCGTTTTATTACTTGTCCCAGGATTCCCATTAATTAATTCTCTTGCAGATATTTTAAAAGGGTATGTCAATATGGGAATAGGACGATGGACCATCGCTACGGTTCTCACCTTTGGTGCTTGTTTAGGTATCGTTTTTGCATTAGATCTTTTAAATATTGTTTCGTGGGTGGGGTAATAGGATGTTTTTACTGAATTTACTCGACGATATGCTTTTTGCAGCCATTCCTGCAGTAGGATTTGCCCTAGTATTTAATGTTCCGCCTAAAGCCTTAAAGTATTGTGCTATTTTAGGCGCGCTTGGGCATGTCACGAGAACGTTATTATTACACTTTGGAGTACCGATTGTTTTTGCCACTTTTTTTGCCACTTGTGTGATTGGTTTTATTGGTGTGCATTTATCTCATCGCTATTTAGCCCATCCAAAAGTCTTTACCGTTGCGGCAATTATTCCAATGATTCCGGGTGTTCATGCTTATAAAGCGATGATTGCTATCGTACAAATTCATCATTATGGCTTTTCCGATACATTATTTGAGCAAATGATCAGCTCTTTTATCAACACCAGCTTTATTTTGGGTGCCCTTGTTTTGGGCCTCGCCTTACCTGGATTATTGTTCTATCGACAAAAGCCTGTAGTATAGAAAATAAAAAGCCGACATCAGTCGGCTTTCGTATTTAATCAATATTTAATTAAGCATAGCAAGTTTGGCAAGCGGCTTGGAACATCCAAACAAGTTTTTCTTGCTCTTTGATGTAGTCGCTCATTTGAGACGCTGTACCTTCATCATCAGACTCGCCCGCTAATTCAAGAATTTCACGTTGTTGCTCAAGTAATACTTTTAATCCTTCTAATGTGCCTTTTAAGCAAGATTGTGCATCACTTACTCCTAACTCTTCTTTAATACGTGAGTCTTTGAAGTATTGTGAATAACCGTTATGTGGTGTGTAACCTAAAGTTAAGATACGTTCTGCGACCTCATCAACTTTTTCTACTAAATCTGTGTAGATTTCTTCAAATTTTGCGTGTAATTCAAAAAAGTTTACGCCTTTGATGTTCCAGTGGTAACCACGCACGTTAGTATAGAAGACTTGATAGGTTGCTAATAATTCGTTTAATTTTGCTGCTAATTTTTCAGATGCTTTTTTATCTAAACCGATTGATGTTTTTGACATAGTATTTTCCTCTTTATTGTTGATTAAAATGTTGTTCCCTTGCTTGGGAAGTGCGGTCATTATAAGCATCGTTTTTTCTGATGGCTATTTCATATTATCTAGTGATTCAATAGTTAAAATCTATTTATAATAAATTATACATAGTTAAAAACTTTTAATTCAAGTTACAAAAAACTCTGTGAAGTAGATCACACATTCAATATTTCCCCTTTGACAGAATGAATCGAAGATGATTATGATTGATGCAAATCATTTTATTCTAAGATTTGATTGCTTTACTTCATTTTCGAATGAAATGTTTGGCTAGGTTTAAAAAACCAAAATATGATTTTATTACTCATCAGGAGTTTAGTATGACAAAGCATTTTTCCTTTGAAACAAATGAATCTCGTCGTCATTTTATGAAGCTTATGGCTGGCGTGGGGGCAGGTATTGCATTTAGTGGCACATTAGGCACATTTGCACCAAAAGCCTTTGCTGCAGACATTAAAGGTAAAACCATTGAAGCTGGGATTGCTTATCCACTTTCTACTGGTTTTGACCCAATGACATCAAGCGGTGCTTCACCTTATGCCGCAAACTTGCATATTTTTGAAGGTTTGGTGGATTTGCATCCTGCAACTCGTGAACCTTATCTTGCCTTAGCAGGAAAAGAGCCAGAACAAGTTGATGAAAAAACATGGCGTATAACCTTACGTGAAGGCGCAACTTTCCATGACGGCGCACCTGTTACCACTGAAGACGTTGTGTATTCCTTCAATCGTATTATGGATCCAGCCAATAAATCACTATTTGTGATGTTTATTGATTTCGTTGAAAGTGTGAAAGCGGTAGACGATAAAGTCGTGGAATTTAAATTGAAATATCCATTTGCTTTATTCGCTAACCGCTTAACTTGTGTGAAAATTGTACCGAAACATGTGATCGACAAAGTCGGTCAATCTGCATTTGATGCGCACCCAGTTGGTTCTGGTCCATTCAAATTTGTTTCAGCTGTGAAAGATGACAAAATCGTCTTTGAAGCTTATGAACCTTACAATGGTAAATATCCAGCACAAGTTGAAAAAATGTCTTGGTTATTGCTTTCTGATGCCGCAGCTCGTGTAACTGCACAAGAGTCCAAACGTACTCAAGCAATGGAAAGCGTGCCTTATTTAGACATTAGTCGCTTGAAAAACAAAAAACAACAAGTGCAATCCGTTCAATCTTTCGGCTTGCTATTCTTAATGTTTAACTGCGAAAAAGCGCCGTTTAACAATCCAAAAGTACGTCAAGCATTACACTATGGTTTGAACACTGAAAAACTTGTTGATATTGTATTTGATGGTAATGCGGAAGCTGCAACATCATACTTACAAACCACTCACCCAGATTATATTAAGGCATCAACTCAATATCCTTATGATCCGGAAAAAGCCGCGGCATTATTGAAAGAAGCTGGTGTGACAGAGCTTAAATTTGAATTGCTCGCAACCGACCACGATTGGGTGAAAGAATCTGCACCATTAATTTTAGAGTCTTGGAACAAGATTCCTGGTGTGAAAGTGACTTTACAACATTTACAATCAGGTGCGTTATACAGTAACAACGTAGACCCAGGTGTGTATGAAGTAGCAATCGCGCCGGGTGACCCATCTGTGTTTGGTAACGACTTAGACTTGCTTTTAAGCTGGTGGTATCGTGGTGATGTATGGCCGAAACGTCGTTTCCGTTGGAGCAACACCCCTGAGTTTGCGAAAGTGACTGAATTACTCAATGCAGCAGTGAGAGCAAAAGATCACGCTGAAGCGAAAAAATCATGGGAAGAAGCGATTAACATTATTGCGGCTGAAGTACCACTTTATCCGATTGTTCATCGTAAACTCCCTTCCGCATGGGATGATAGCAGTCTTGAAGGTTATCAACCATTGGCAACAACTGGTTTATCCTTCCTCGGTGTGGGCCGCAAATAAAAGCACTTTTTAATGTTTGGGCTGTTGAGCAATCAACAGCCTTTTTTCTTTCCTTTTTAACATAAAAGTGAGGTCATTTTTTCCTCTGTTTTTCAATCATTTTTTCTCTCTATTTCATTTCAAAAAAATCTTTGTGAAGCCGATCACAGATTTGAACTTTGCCCTAGGCACTTGGATTGACAGGGTATAGTGCGGACATTATGATTTGTATAAATCATTTTGTTTTTTAATTTGATTATTTCACTTCATTTTTAATTTAATGAATTTCTCAAAATAGAATAGGAGAGGTCAGATGGAAATGATACTTCGATTATTGTTACGCCGATTGATGGCTTTGCCAGTCATGATACTAGGTGTAACAGCACTCGTCTTTGTGGTGCTTCAATTCACACCAGGTGATCCTGCAACGGTAGCATTAGGCGAAAGTGCTAGTGAAGCGGCAAAACAACTTTACCGCGAATCACATGGCTTAAATGATCCACTCTTTGTTCAATATTTTCGCTTCTTAGGTAATTTACTTGTATTGGATTTTGGTGTGACGATGCCACCAGAATTACCCATCAGTAGCATGCTAGCGAAATCTTTCCCAATCACGTTACAGCTTACTCTAATTGGTGTGGTGTTTGCGGCGGTAGTGTCTTTCTCATTAGGTGTGCTTGCAGCGCTTTATCGTGATAGCTGGGTAGACCAAGTGATTCGTTTAATCTCTGTTGCAGCGGTTGCGACACCATCATTCTGGTTAGGTATCTTACTTATTCAATGGTTCTCTTTGGAATTAGATTGGTTACCTTCTGGTGGTTTTGTGCCATTCAGCGAAAGCCCAATGGGGTATATCAATTCCATGATTTTGCCATCTCTTGCACTTGCGGTGCCGGTATGTGCGTCATTAATTCGTGTTGTGCGTACAACCATGGTAGAAGAAATGGATAAAGATTATGTGAGAACGGCGATTGGTAACGGTGTGCCTTATGCAACTGTTATTCGTCACAACGTATTACGTAATGCCTTAATTACACCTGTGACTGTATTAGGCTTACGTGTAGGTTACTTACTTGGTGGTGCGGTAGTTATCGAACAAATCTTTGACTTACCAGGCATGGGTAAATTGATCTTTAACGGCATCGTCAACCATGACTTGCACTTAGTACAAGGTGTGGTACTAACAATCGCCTTTACCTTCGTTTTAGTGAATATTATCGTTGATATTCTCTATGTGTTGATTAACCCTAAAATTCGGAGTCTATAATGTTTCGTCAAGGTTTAGCAGATCGATTAGCTGCAAGCGGTGCGAGATTCCGAGCACTTTCCACCGCATCAAAAATTTCATTATTATTCTTAGTTTTCGTTGCTTTAGTGGCGGTGTTTGCCCCTTGGGTCGCAACACATGATCCATTAGAAGTGATCGCACGTATGCGTGCTCCAAGTGCGGAATATTGGTTTGGGACTGATCGACTTGGTCGTGATATTTTCTCTCGTATTGTTTACGGTG
This sequence comes from Haemophilus sp. HMSC71H05, assembly GCF_001838635.1. Classification (NCBI taxonomy): domain Bacteria; kingdom Pseudomonadati; phylum Pseudomonadota; class Gammaproteobacteria; order Pasteurellales; family Pasteurellaceae; genus Haemophilus; species Haemophilus sp. HMSC71H05. The sequence continues at coordinate 81,277 of NZ_KV838026.1, read as the reverse complement.
CGCAAACATCCTTATTTATCGGTTTAGGTGCGGTAGCTTGTGCCATTATTTTCGGTAGTATTTTAGGTGCAACGGCAGCGACATCTGAGAAATGGGGCAATGAAATTATCATGCGCTTAATGGATATTTTAATGGCCTTCCCAGGTATCGCATTAGCGGCAGTGTTATTAGCAACCTTTGGTAACTCTGTACCGGTCATTATCATCACCATTGCCGTGGTTTATACTCCGCAACTTGCTCGAGTGGTTCGTGCGAACGTGGTATCACAATGGGATGAAGACTATGTGCGTGCTGAACGCGTTATTGGTGGTAGCCGTACTTATATTCTTCTTAAACACGTTGTACGCAATACCGCTGCACCGGTTTTAGTCTTCGCAACCGTAATGGTGGCAGATGCTATCGTATTCGAAGCCTCACTTTCTTTCTTAGGCGCAGGTGTACAACCACCACATCCTTCATGGGGTAACATCCTTTCTGAAGGTCGTAACATCGTATTAAATGGTGCATGGTGGGCGACAACCTTTGCGGGTGTGATGATTCTTTTAACTGTATTAGCCTTAAATATTTTGGCAGAAGGACTTACCGATGCCTTGGTTAACCCACGCTTGAAAGGCGGTAAAAAACCAGAAGGTAAATCGGATGAACGTCTCTCTACCGACGTACAAGAAGCACTTGCTGAAGGTCTTGCATTAAAACGTTACTTACTCAAATTACATGAAAAAGAAATCACCCGTACGAATCGTATGCAATTAAATCCAAATGCAAAACCGATTTTACAAGTGAAAAACTTATCTATTCGTTTCCCAAATCGTTATGGTGAAATTCCATTGGTTGATAACATCAGCTTCACCGTAAATGAAGGGGAAACCATGGGGTTAGTAGGTGAGTCTGGTTGTGGTAAATCCATTACGGCATTCTCCATCATGGGCTTGTTACCAAAAACAGCCAAAATCACTGGGGAAGTGCTTTTCACCGACCGCAGTGGCAAACAACACAGTTTACTTAACGCTAACAATCTAAGTGAATTGCGTGGTTCTGAAATTGCGATGATTTACCAAGACTCTTTAAGTGCATTAAACCCTTCAATGCGTATCAAAGATCAAATGGCACAGCTCATCAAACGTGGCAGCCACCATACCGCAGAAAAATTGCTGGAATGGGTACATCTTGATCCTGAAAAAGTGTTGAATCGTTATCCTCACGAACTTTCTGGTGGCCAACGTCAACGTGTGGTGATTGCAATGGCATTAACTCGTGAACCGAAATTATTAATCGCCGATGAACCAACAACCGCATTAGACGTCACCGTTCAAGCTGAAGTAGTGAAGTTATTGAATGAATTACGTGAAAAACTAGGGTTTGCAATGGTGTTTGTCAGCCACGATTTAGCATTAGTTGCTCAATTAGCTCACCACATTACGGTAATGTATGCGGGACAAGTGGTCGAAATGGCACCAACATCCTTATTGCTTGCTAATCCAACTCATGAATATACACGTGGCTTATTGGGCTCTGTACTTTCAACCGAAGTGCGTGCGAAACGTTTATATCAAATTCCGGGCAGCGTACCATCACCTTACGATTTTGCTACAGGTGACCGTTTTGCAAGTCGTTCATTGCGACCAGATGCAAATCCGGAACAAAAATTGGTATTAACCGCTGTAGAAGGCGAGCCGTCTCACTTGTGGGCTTCTCATTTAGCTAAGCCTGTAACGGAAGCGAAAGGAGCATAATATGAGCAGTAGCATTAGAGTTATTAAAGAACAAAACATCATCGATTTAGAAAATATCGTGGTGCAATTTCCTTCTCGCGACGGTTCCTTGTTTGGACGTAAAAAATTCACTGCGGTGAACAATGTGAGTCTTGGCATCAAAGCAGGGGAAACCATTGGTTTAGTTGGGGAATCTGGCTGCGGAAAATCTACCTTAGCCAACGTAATCATTGGACTGCTTAAACCGACATCTGGTTTAGTGAAATTCAACGGTTTACAAATGCAATATGGCAGCTCAGAAGCAAGAAAACAATTCGGTCGCCAAGTGTCGGTGATTTTCCAAGACCCAGCAACCGCACTGAATCCTCGTATGAAAGTGTTGGATATTTTGCGTGACCCAATGGATATTCACAATGTGTTACAACCCCATGAACGGGAGAAACGCGTGTATGACTTACTTTCTCGCGTCGGCTTACCACGTTCTGCGGCACAAGTTGAACCAACTCGTTTATCGGGCGGGCAAAAACAACGTGTGGCAATTGCACGTGCTTTAGCGCTGAATCCAAAACTGATTGTGGCAGATGAGCCGACTTCTGCATTAGACGTATCCGTTCGTGCTCAAGTGTTAAACTTATTGGCGGATTTGAAAAAAGAACTCAATCTTGCCATGGTGTTTATCTCTCACGATATCCAAACCGTACGCCAAGTATCTGATCGCATTGTCGTGATGTACGGCGGTCAAATTTTGGAAACGGGTAGCACTGAAGATATTTTCAACCACCCAACAGTGGATTACACAAGAAAATTACTTGGAGTGGCTCCATCATTATTATAAAACGAGTAAATAAAATATCTTAATTTATGACCGCACTTTTAAAGTGCGGTTATTTTTTTATGATTTTTCTTGCATAGACTTGAAAACTTAGATAAAAGATTACTTATCTTTACAGATGAATTGTAATTGTGGAGCCATTATGCAAACTAAATTTAATTTATATCCCAAAGAACAATTACCTGAAAACTTTAAGTTTCCTCAGTCTTATATTGATTTATCGAGTAATATGGAAAAGATAAATGAATTGGAATATTTTCCTTGGTGGTTTGAAGATCCTGATTATGAGAATTCAGAGATAGAGGACAGTGTTTATCTTTATAGCAAAGCAATAGAAAAACTGACAGGTGTAGCTGATTTAATATCATTCGCTAGAGACGGTGATTGGGCAGCTTGTTTCAAATTGACGGATTACTCTGGAAATCCGAGAGTTTATGTTCATGATCTTGGTAATAAAGACAATAAATATGAATGTAAGGATTTTGATGAGTGGTTAGCGGAAGAAATCAAAAGTGCAAAAGAGTATTAAAATGGACTATTTAAATTTAAGTAAAGAGGTTTCCTATGCACTTCGTCATGCCCCATGGGAATATGAACTAGAATTGGATTCTGAAGGTTGGGTTTCTGTCGAACAATTAATTTCATCATTTAGAAATAGTGATGAAAAATGGAATACGTTAACCGAAGACGATTTAGTTAAAATGATCGACTTATCGGAAAAGAAAAGGCATGAGATTAAAAATGGAAAAATAAGAGCTTTCTACGGGCATTCAATTCCAATGAAAATTTCTAAAGAAATTGGTTATCCACCAAAGTATTTATACCATGGGACAAGTATAAATTATTTAGATGATATTAAATTAAATGGATTGAAGCCGATGTCTCGTCAATATGTACATTTATCTGAGGATGTTGAGACCGCAACATTGGTTGGAAATAGAAAAAAAGGGGAGACAATTCTTCTAAAAATTGATACAGAATTAGCTCAATCTAAGGGTATCAAATTTTATATTGGTAATGAAAAAGTCTGGTTATCAGATTACATTTCGCCTGAGTTTATAAAAATAATTAATGATTAAGCATATTTGCATTATGTGATCATTTTTGCGGTGAAGTTTCACCAAATAGCGTAGAATGGGCATATAAAAATAAGGAGATTTAACATGCAACAAAAAATTCAACAAGCATTAGCCGATTCACCACTTTCAAATGCAATTCTTTCTGCATTAGAAGAACAAGAATGGAAAGGTTTTTTACCGGCTGAAAAAGTGCGGTCAATTTGTGATGAATTTAAGCTTACGCCTGTTCAATTAGGCTTGGCACTTTTGCCTGTAGCAGCTTGTTATAGCCATACACCCATTTCAGCATTTCATGTTGGCGCGATTGCGATTGGTGAAAGTGGTAATTTTTACTTCGGGGCGAATCAAGAATTTCAGGGGAGTAGCATGGCTCAAACCATCCATGCTGAACAAAGTGCGATTAGCCATGCATGGTTACGCAATGAACCTCGCATCACGGATATCGTGGTGAATTACACGCCTTGCGGTCACTGCCGTCAATTTATGAATGAGCTTTATCAAGCGGATGATTTGAAAATCCATTTGCCACATAGCCAAAATAATCCACTTCCTCAATATTTACCTGATAGCTTTGGCCCGAAAGATTTAGGTGTTGATTTGCTTCTATTAAACAAAGAAGAACAAGGTTTCACATTAACGACGGAAGATGAAGTGGCAAATAAAGCGATTTTAGGGGCAAACCGAGCACATTCACCTTATTCTAAAAGCCCTCACGGTGTCGGCATTTTATTTAAAAATGGTGAAATGATTTGTGGTCGATATGCAGAAAATGCGGCATTTAATCCAAGCTTACCCGCTATGCAAACAGCGATTAATTTTGCTTATTTAAATCAACTGGATGTATCGAAAATTGAGCGTGTAGTATTTGCAGAGAAACCATTGCGTTTAAGTCATCGTAAGATGGCAGAGCAGTTATTAAAGAGTCTCTGCAAGGTGAAATTGGAATATATTAGCCTGTAAGTGCGGTCAAAAATGAATTAGTTTTTGAACTAAAAGAAAAGGCGAACAGAGATAATTTCTCATGTTCGCCTTTCTTTTTACTGATTTTATGCTAATTCAGCACGTAATTTTTTCGTGACATCAACCATCACTTTTAATGCTGCAATCGTTTCTGGCCAACCGCGCGTTTTTAAACCACAGTCTGGATTTACCCATAAACGTTCTTTCGGTACCACTTGTAATGCTTTGCGAAGAAGATGTTCAATTTCTTCTGCTGCAGGTACTCGAGGGCTATGAATATCATATACACCCGGGCCAATATCATTCGGGTATTTGAAATCACCAAATGCGGTGAGTAATTCCATGTCAGAACGCGAGGTTTCGATAGTAATGACATCCGCATCTAAGGCCGCAATAGCCGGTAGAATATCGTTAAATTCGGAATAACACATGTGCGTATGAATTTGGGTATCATCTTGGCAACCCATTGAGCTTAAACGGAAGGCTTCGCCCGCCCATTTCAAATAAGCATCCCAATCTGCACGTTTTAACGGTAAACCTTCACGAATAGCCGGCTCATCAATTTGAATCACTTTGATGCCTGCTTTTTCTAAATCTAATACTTCATCAGAAAGCGCTACTGCAATTTGTTTACAGACCGTTTCACGAGAAATATCGTTACGCACGAAAGACCATTGTAAGATCGTGACCGGACCAGTCAGCATGCCTTTCATCACTTTATTTGTTAGGCTTTGGGCATATTCTGACCAACGTACCGTCATTGGTTCTGGACGAGTAACATCACCGTAAATCACAGGCGGTTTCACACAACGTGAACCATAACTTTGTACCCAACCGAATTTTGTGAAAGCAAAACCATCGAGTAATTCGCCGAAATATTCCACCATGTCGTTACGTTCTGCTTCGCCATGTACCAATACATCCAAGTCTAATTTTTCTTGCTCACGTACAACAAATTCAATTTCTTTTTTCATTGCAGCTTCGTAATCCGCTAAGCTAAGTTCGCCTTTTTTGAAGGCGGCACGTGCATGACGAATGGCTGTTGTTTGTGGGAAAGAACCAATATTCGTCGTTGGCAGAAGTGGTAAATTTAACCACGCATTTTGTAATTTAATGCGTTCCGCAAATGGCGATTTACGTTGGTCAGCATTTTTTGGTAGATTTGCTAATCGTTCTGCGACACAAGTGCGGTGAATTTCACCCGAGTTTTTACGTGTGTCCGCAGCAGTTTGAGAAGCATTTAATTCTGCTTGAACCGCTTCACGGCCTTGCTCTAGTGCAGTCTTAATAACACGTAATTCTTGAATTTTTTGTAGCGTGAAAGCCAACCATTGATAAAGCTCAGGCTTATTGGCTTGTAGTTGCGTTTCAACTTCTAAATCATAAGGTGTATGAAGGAGAGAGCAGCTTGGCGCAATCCATAAACGATCACCCAATTTTGCTTTTAATGGTTCAACCACATCTAACACTTGATTTAAGTTTGCACGCCAAATATTACGAGCATCAATGATACCCACAGATAAGATTTTGTCGTAATCTGCAAAGGCTGCAAGTTGTTCTGGTGCACGTACTAAATCAATATGTAAACCGGCTACTGGTAAGGCTTTTAACAAATCAACATGTTCTGCCACAGAACCAAAATAAGTCGCAAGCAATAATTTCGCTTTCACTTGTTCAGCAAACGTAGCGTAAACCGCTTTATAAGCGGCAATCCATTCTGTCGGTAAATCTAAGGTGAGAGCGGGTTCATCAATTTGAATATATTCTACGCCTTCTGCAGCTAACGCATTTAAAATTTCAACATAAACTGGTACGAGTTTTGCTAATAAATCAAAGCGATTAAATGCCGCACCTTTTTCTTTACCTAACCAAAGGAAAGTGAGTGGCCCAACAATTGTTGGTTTAACTTGATACCCAAGTGCTTTAGCTTCACGGATTTGTGTCACATAATGTTCGGGATTGGCTTTAAATTGTGTCTCTTTATGGAATTCTGGTACAAGATAGTGATAGTTGGTATCGAACCATTTTGTCATTTCAATCGCAAATTGTGTTTTGTTACCACGCGCCAATTGGAAATATTGATCGAGCGTTAAGTTTTGGCTATTGAAACCAAAGCGTGCAGGAATCGCACCTGTTGCCACTTGTAAATCTAAAATATGATCGTAAAGTGTGAAATCAGACACCGCGACAAAATCAGCATTTGCCTTGGCTTGGTGTTGCCAGTTTAGTTCACGTAATCTTTTTGCGATATCTAATAAATCCGCTTCTGCAATTTCGCCACGCCAATAACGCTCTTGAGCAAATTTAAGTTCACGTTTTGCGCCTACACGCGGAAATCCTGCTAAATGAAATGTTGTCATAATGAATCCTTCTATTGTTTTGTTTGGTTTAGACGTCTAAACGTCTGTTCATTTATAGAATGCAATAGAATTTAGAATTAGACAATCTCATAATTTTCAGGTTTTAAATGAATTAAATTAATAAATAAAAAAGCCGCACTTTAAAATTTCTAAAAGTGCGGTCTTTTTTGTATGAGGTTTTATAGTGTTATAAGGCAGTGACGAAAGTAATTAAGCCTAAAATCACACCTGGTGCATTGGCTAATGAAATAGGTAGATCTCGTTTTTCTTTTAGTAAGCCGTAAGCCACCCATAAACTACAGTTAATCATCGTGGCAAAAGGTTGTAACCAACCACCTTTTTGACCAGATAAATTTAGACCAATTTGTTGCAAGTAAGACACATACATACAAACTGAAGTAAATGTTGCGACATAGCCTAAAATAGTAATAAAACGTTGGTTTGTCATTTGCTCTCCTAAGTTTAACAGAATAATCCGAAATTAGATTATTAACTAAAAATTGATAATATTTGAATATTATGCAAAATAATTAATTAAAAGTCAACAAAAAGCAAAATAGAGCAAAGATCGTTTCATTTTAGTTAAGGATAAAATTCATTTTATCAGGAGAGGAATAAAGAGATTAGAGAGAAAAAAGACAAAAAATAACCGCACTTTAAAGCGCGGTTATATAGAATTCTGAACAGTTCAGTTGAGATTATTCAACACCAACCATTACAGAAGTTGCTTTGATAATCGCATATGCTTCTTTACCAACAGCTAAACCTAATTCTTTTACTGCATCGATAGAGATGGTAGAAGAAATAATGTTACCGTTACCGATATCAATGTGTACGATAGCATTCACAGAACCAGTTTCGATTGATTTTACAGTACCTTTAAGTTGGTTTCTTGCACTAATTTTCATTTAGCATTTCCTTATGTTTAAGTTAAAAAAGAGTGGGTATTATATAGATAAATATATAAATTGAAAATACTACTTAATAGGTGATAACCCTTTTAAGATTTGCTCAGCATTTTCTTTGCTTAACGCATAATCGTAATTAATCCATTTAGCTAGAATTTAAGTAAAAAAATAACCGCACTTTATCGCGCGGTTACATTATTCTATAAGCATTTAGCTGGTTTTGGCAGACCAGCCAATTTAGTTGCTTGCTTAGCTGGTCCGTCAGGGAAGAGTCGTTGCAAATAGCGGCTATTACCTTTATCGGCACCTAACTTTTCTGACATGGCTTTTACCAGCATGCGAATCGCAGGGGAGGTGTTATATTCTTGATAGAAACCACGCACAAAATGAATCACTTCCCAGTGAGCGTCGGTCAGTTCCACACCTTCTAGCTGAGCGATGTGTTTTGCCACCTCTTCATTCCAATCAGCAATATTAAGTAAATAGCCAGAGGCATCGGTTTCGATTTGTTTTCCTTGTACGGTAATCATATTAATTCACTTCTTTAAAGCTGATCATTTCATTATCGGAATAGTCAGACGCATCTTCATCATCAAATTTCATTGGTTCGATACGCTCTTCATCAAATGCGGTATCTCCTTCAATACCATAAAGTGCTTGACCGTGCTTAATACCTTTGAAATCGAAGAGTTTTGGGTCACATAAGTGTGACAACGTAATGTTTTGCATCGCACTAAACATGGTTTCTAAACGTCCAGGATATTGACGGTCCCAAGTATTCAGCATTTCTTTCACTACTTGACGTTGTAAATTAGGTTGAGAACCACATAAATTACAAGGGATAATTGGGAATTCTTTGGCTACGGCATACTTTTCAATATCTTTTTCTTTACAATAAGCCAATGGACGAATCACAATTTGCTTGCCGTCATCTGAAATTAATTTTGGTGGCATCGATTTTAATTTTCCACCGTAGAACATATTCAGAAACAGAGTAGCCAACATATCATCACGATGGTGTCCAAGTGCAATTTTTGTTGCGCCAAGTTCGGTTGCTGTTCGATATAAAATACCACGGCGTAGGCGAGAGCAGAGAGAGCACGTTGTTTTGCCTTCTGGGATTTTCTCTTTTACGATGCTATAAGTATTTTCTTCAACAATTTTATAATCCACACCAATACTTTGCAGATATTCAGGTAAAACATGCTCAGGAAAACCAGGCTGTTTTTGGTCTAAATTAACGGCAACGATATCAAATTTAATCGGTGCACTTTGTTGTAAATTCAACAAAATATCGAGAAGCGTATAGCTGTCTTTGCCACCAGAAAGACAAACCATCACTTTATCACCATCTTCAATCATGCCAAAATCAGTAATTGCATTGCCAACATTACGGCGAAGACGTTTTTGCAATTTATTGAAATTATAAGTCTGTTTTTTATCTTGGTTTTGTTCTGTCATATTGATTAACTTATAGCTAATAAAAAAGCCCTGAATCAACTTCAGAGCTTATAAATTCTGTGGTGCCTAGGGTCGGACTCGAACCGACACGGTTATTCACCGGCGGATTTTGAATCCGCTGCGTCTACCAATTTCGCCACCCAGGCATTTGGGTTGTTCTGAATTATACGTTTATCTTACTTTGTTGCAAGTAAAATTTCATTAAAAACGTGTGGTTGTTTTAAATTTCATCAACTTGTATTCAAAGATAAAAGGGAAGTTTAAAATAATTTGATACGTTGTCACAAATCATAGATAAAATAAAAGCTTAGTATTTCTACTAAGCTTTATGATTATCTAATTAAGCGGTTTGACCTGCAAGATTACCTAAATCTTTATCAATTAAGAATAAACCTTTGCCATCTTCGCCAAGAAGATTTAATTTGTCTAAAATACCGCTGAATAATTTCTCTTCTTCGTGTTGTTCTGCAACATACCATTGTAAGAAATTGAACGCAGAGTAATCTTTTTCTTCAAAAGTTTTACCCACTAATTCATTGATTTTACTTGTGATCAATTTTTCGTGTTCATAAGTTAATTCAATGATTTCTTTTAATGATTTGTACTCATGCGCAGGTGCTTCAATTGCAGTGATTACCGCTAATGCACCAGTTTCATTTAAATAAGTGAATAATTTACGCATGTGTTGCATTTCTTCTGCAGCGTGAGCTGATAAGAATTTAGCCGCACCTTCAAAACCGTTTTGTTCGCACCATGCGCTCATTTGTAAGTAAAGGTTTGAAGAGTAGAACTCAAGGTTCATTTGATCATTTAATAATTTGATTACGTTTGATGATAACATTTTGTATTCTCCTTTTAAAATTATAATGTTGCTAAGTCACGATCGATAAAGTAAAGCGAACGACCGTCTTCACCCACCAAGTTAAATTTATCAATAATGCTATTGAATAATTTTTCTTCTTCGTGTTGTTCTGCAACGTACCATTGTAAGAAGTTAAAAGTAGAATAGTCTTTGTTTGCAAATGTTACTTCAACTAATTCATTAATTTTAGAAGTAATGAATTTTTCGTGTTCAAGTGTGGTTTCAAACACTTCTTTAAGTGATTTGTAGTCATTTTTAGGTGCATCAATTTTACCTAAAAGTGGCATACCACTTGTTTCACTTACATATTGGAATAATTTTTGCATATGTTCTAATTCTTCATCAGCATGACGAAGTAAAAATGCTGCAGCACCTTCGTAACCGTGTTTGCTACACCAAGAACTCATTTGTAAATAAACATTAGAAGAGTAGAACTCTAAATTGATTTGTTCATTTAACTTATCTGCGATTGCTTTATTAAGCATAACCAACTCCTTTCCTTATTAAGTAGAGATTAAAAATAAAAACAAGACTGCTTAACTTGTTATCGGTGTGCATTCTAATCTCACAAATGAGAATAGTCAAGTATTTTTTTAAAATTATTTCCATAAGTAACTAATAACAAAAGAGAAATCAATGTTAATTATTCTCATTTAGGTGGTATATGTAAAATAAATTCTCATTATCAGATCAAGAATAATGAAATCTGCAGAATTGATGTACGCAATTGTATTCAGAATTCACATAGCGTTATCTACAAATTTCATACTAATTCTAATTATTCCATTTCAAAGACATCCATTTATTTCTTTTATATCCACAACCCAAAATCACCTTATGTTGAACCAATGCATGAAAGTAGGATAGTTATCCATTTTTATTTGTGACATATTTATATATGTTATTTAACATAATATACATTATGCGAAATTAATTACAAGGTTAGTGAAAGCTACGTATTAATAAAATCACAAAGTTATGCACAGGTCACGAATACTGCTCAAGCAATGTGGAATCTGGATTAGCAATACCTTGTAACAAGGTTAAATAATGATTTATACACTCTAAAATTGTTATGTAAGGAAAAAATAAAGATGTTTATATGTGTCAAAATAATGACAACGCTACGTGAATTCTGCGTTATTTTATGAGGTGAATATCATTAGATTTAAAAAAGAAAAACGTAAATCTCAGAGATTAAGATTTACGTTTTTAATGAATGGCATTTGTGTGACTATGTCACGATATGTATAAGGTTAAGATAACAGTTTTGCACCATATTCATAAACCTGTTGTAGTAAATTCAGTTTGGTTGGATTATCCGAATATTCCTCTGCTAATCGTTGTAAACTTTCTTCAAATTTAACCGCACTTTGTTCTAATTTACGTTGGCGATATTTTTGCCATTTGATTTGTTCTGCACGATTTAGAGTTTTGTAGAAATGTCTTGCTCGATAATGGAACAACAGTTCAGGAATTCGTTTATCTTCAAATGCTAAACCATGTCCAGCTAATTTTTCAGCTGGTAAATCACGTAAAATAGCCATATTGTTTTTATCGGCATTGCTAAAGAAGCCGTTATAAAGCTCCGTTTCTACATTATCACTCGGCTCAAATTCGCGCTCTTCTGAGAAAATTTCAATAACTTTCTCGCGTATATCTAAGGATTGACGCAATTTTGCTAAATTATCTAAGCATTGTTGTCTGTCTATCCCTAAACGAGCCGCATTTTCCGGCAGTAACGTTTTTGCAGGCGCCAAAATTGGGCATTTATTTATATGAACCAATTTCAATGGAACTGATGAAACTCCCCTTTCTTCTAGCTCGCTTTTCTTGGTATATAAATCTTGTCGCAAATCAACCGCACTTTTACTGAGCAAATTATCAATATCACCTGATAAATCACAGACGATTACGGCATTTTGATTAGTTGGATGCCATGCTAATGGTGCTACCCAAGCACAATTACCACGATAATTCCCTAGCATGCCCGAAACGTGCACTAATGGTGTCATTTCAGCGGTGTCGATCAGTTTCTCAATTTCCTTTTTACCTCTATGCTCAAAGAAGAATTGAAATAATTTAGGCTGCTTTTCTTTGATTAATTTAGCCATGGCGATGGTTGCATAAACATCCGCCATCGCATCATGGGCATTTTCATGCTCAATGCCATTTGCTTTGGTTAGCTTTTCTAAGCGAAAGCTTGGCATGCCATCATCGTCATAGGCCCAATTAATTCCCTCAGGACGCAAAGCATAACAGGCGCGCACTAAATCCAGTAAATCCCAACGAGAATTGCCATTTTTCCAGCTATATTCATAGGGATCAATGAAATTGCGGTAAAAGGTATAACGAGTCATTTCATCGTCATAGCGAATGTTGTTGTACCCCATCACACAGGTATTGGGTTGTGAAAACTCAGCTAGAATTTTTGCAGCAAATTCAGGTTCCGGAATCCCCTTTTCATTACATTCTTGTGGCGTGATTCTTGTAACCATTACAGCTTCTGGGGCGGGCAAATAATCATTGGTTTGCTTGCAATACAACATAATAGGCTCACCAATGATATTGAAATTTGCATCGGTACGAATACCGGCAAATTGAGCAGGACGATCACTTGCTGGATTGATACCAAAGCTTTCGTAATCGTAGATAAAAAAACTAAAATCTGTTGCCATAATTAAGCCAAAATTTTATCTAAATAATATAAACAGAAAATTGCTGAAAGGCTGACAAGAACACCAAACCAGTTCATTTTGCTGATTTTTTCTTTAAAGAAAAATGCGCCGGTGATGGTGCCTAAACAAATAACACCAATATTCATTCCCGCAAAAACTAAGGTCGGATTTTGTCCAAAACTTTGGTGCGCTTTAATGTAAAACAGGATATTGAAGAAATTCAGCACACCTAAAATGATTCCTCCAATAAAGCTTGGTACAGTCCATTGAGTGCGTTTTAGGAATAAATATAGGAACATGACACAAGCGGCTAATGAGAAAGCGATGAATAATGTGGTTGGGAATGCTCCCCCGCTTTTGGCTACTTGTTTGAATAAAATATCAATGGTGCCATAACCAAACCAGACACCAATTAAGCCTAAAATCCCTTTAAAAGGGACCGCACTTTTTTCATTCGATTTGTTCAAAATACAGAATAAGCCGATGAATGCCAAAATAATGCCAACAATTTTGGGCTGACTTAATGTTTCATGGAAGATAATAAAAGAGGCAACAATCGGTAGAAATAACGATAAGCGTTGTGCTGCATCTGAACGCACGATGCCCGCAAATTCAACCGCTTTAGACATAATGATAAATACGGTTGGTAATAAAATACCTAACGCTAGGAAAATAGGTGTGCTATCACTTTGTGCTAGATATTCAGTAAATTCTAATCCTTTGAAATCAGGTTTGAGTAAGAAATAGCTTAATGAAATGGCGACAATATAGTTAAACGCAATGGCTTGTTCAATAATGATGTTTTTCTTGCGCGCAACTTTGAGTAATACCGATACGGCAACACTACATAGAATGGCTAAAATAAGGTTATGCATAATTCGTCCTAAATTCTCATAAAAATAACAATGAAAAAAGCGGCCAATTACTTTGACCGCTTTAAAAAATTACTCTATTGCGCCAAAGCCACGCAAACCAACCACATGAACTTGTTCTTGGTTGCCGGCGATTTTACGCACCAGTTTATAGGTTGTCCCTTTTTCAGGGCTGATATTCTCTGGCGCAGCAATGAGTAATTGCATATCCAAACGTTCGCAAAGTTCGAACAAGGTGGAAATGGATTTACCATCCAAACGCGCTGCTTCATCCAAGAATAGTAAGCGGCACGGTACGATGTCTTTGCCGCGAATACGGCGGCTTTCCTCTTCCCAGCTTTGTACAACCATTAATAAGATAGACATACCTGTACCGATCGCTTCACCGGTCGATAATGCACCACTTTCAGCACGTAACCAACCATCAGCCCCACGGAAAACTTCAACCTCTAGTTCGAGGTAATTACGGTAATCCAATAATTCTTCACCGATAGTTTGTGCTGTGCGTTGCCCCATATCAATATGCGGGTTAATGCGTTGATAAAGTTTCGCAATGGCTTCAGAGAAGGTAATACGATTATCACTGAATAAATCTTGATATTCTTCCTGTTTACCTGATAGCGCATCAAGTAACATCGCATGTGTATCGCGAATATTGACCACTAAACGTACCGATTTTACCTGACCGAAGGCAATGTTTTGTAGACCTTGGTTCAACATACGAATACGGTTTTGCTCACGTTGAATGGTTTTACGCATAATATTCGCCACACTTTCAGAACTGATCGCCAATTTTTTCTCACGGCCAGTCAATTCTTCTGTTAAGCGATTAAGCTCAATTTCCATTTGCTCAATTGCATCAATCGGATCATCCGTTTTAATAATATCCTGACGAATACGTTCACGAAGATGTTGATACACAGCAATGAAGAAACGAACTTTATTTTCCGGTTTACGGCTGTCTTCAGAAATACGCAATGCATCGCGGAGATATTCATTATCAGCCACCGCTGTACGTAATGCACCTAAGGCTTTATCCGACATTGAACGTAAATCATCAGCAGATAAATAAGCTAACTCACGACGATTGAGTCGTTTTTCCACATCGGAATTACGAGATAAACGGAGAACCACGCACCAGCTGACTTTCGCAGCCACAACTAATTCACGTTGCGTTTTGTAATCACGTTCTGCTTTGCGAATACGTTTATTTAAGTTCTCCGCTTCACTTTCAATAAGTGTTAATTGTTTTTCGACATAAGAACGACGTTGACGGCTGGTTGAAAGTTGTTGATACAACTCATCACGGCGATTTCTTGCACGTTCCTCTGCCCCTTCATCAGCACGCACGCCCAATTCACCAATCTCAGCAATTAATTCTTTTAACAATTGATTTTTACTGTCATAAGAACTTTGCAATTGAATAAATACTTGGTTGTATTGTGCAAATTGACTTTGTTTTTGACGCAATTGTTCACGTTGAGTATCACGCTGTGTTTGTAATTGTTCCAAGCGTTGACGAAGTTGCTCATTAAGCTCTGATGTTTCTGCTTGACCTGCATCTTCATAACTAAAGTGATTTTTACGTTGCACCACATCCGCTAAAGCAAATACACGTTGTTGTACTTGTTTTTGACGTTCAACGGCTTGAGTTAAATCAGCTTTTAAGCGCTCATAGTTTTCTGGGTCACTTTGTAAGGTATTGGCAATCGGCTCTAATTGTGACAACGCAACGCCATGTTGACGAATAAAGCTTTCATCTTGTTCTGCAATGTCTAATTGTTCACGGCATTCTTCAATGCGATCAAGTAATTCTTCATCAGCAAGTAAGTTAAGCTGTGGCATTAACTTATTCAACAATTGCATTTTTTCTTTGGCATTATCCAATTTAATGCGAATTTGTTGTTCACTGCTTGAGAATTGATTGAGCTCACGATCAATTTCATTGCGTTCTTGATTAATTTCCGCCATCACCTCTTCTGGGTTTGGTTGGAACGCAAGCGCTAGATGTAAGCCAACAAATTGACTAAAGTGTTCGTGTAAACGTTGACATTTTTGTACATCAAAGGCAATTTGTGCGTATTCTTCCGCAATTTCATCACGTTTAGCTTGTAATTCTTCTAAATGTTTTTCACGTGCAGCACGGCCGAATAATGGAATTTGCGGGAATTTTGAATAACGCAATTCACGATCAGACACTTGCACCACAACGCCCATTTCAAGCTCTTGAGCTGAAAGTACGCTGTCATCAAAGGCATTTGGATCACCTTCGATTAAATATAAATCGTCTGGACAGTCTTCTAAATTGGCTAATTGTTCACGTACCGTGTTGAGATCACGCACAACAATAGCATGACGAGCAGGGCCATAAAGAGCCGAGAAATAAGGTGCATCTTCAATTGGAACATCATCATATAATTCAGAAAGCAACACACCGCCAAAACGTTCTGCAAGCACATTTAAGCGAGCGTCTTCAGAACCATCTGGTTGGCTTAGACGAGAAATTTGCTCGTCTAATTGTTGACGTTGTTTTTCTAAATTGTCACGTTGAATAGTCAGTTCACGTTCTTTCACCAATTGTGATTGCATAAAATGCATCACATCTTGGCTATGTTCAAAGGTTTCACCACTTTGCTCTTGTAAGCGTTCTAAAGCGGCTTGAGCAGTTAACCAAGCCGGTGCTTTACGAGCATTTTCTTCGTAAAGTGCGGTCAAACTTTCACGTTTTTGACGCAAGGTTGAACGGTTTTCTACTTGCTCTGAAAGTTCTTCATTCAAACTTTCAATGAGTTCTTCTTGTTCTGCGTGGTATGCTTCAAGTTCATCAGCGGTTTCTAAAGATAAATCAGCACGTTGATTAAAATCAGACAATAATTTAACCGCACTTTGTTGTTGAGCATAGCGCTGCTCTAATTCATGTAATTTTGCGCGTAATTGAGGAGTTTGTTGTGCCTGAATTTTTTGTGTTGGATATTCACGCAATAATTCTTTAGCACTTTCCCAAGCACTTGAACGTGGCATATCGCCAGCAATTTTGCATACCAACTGATAGGCTTTATCAAATTGTGATTTAGCCGCTTCAGAAATTGACATCTTATGCTCTAACTCAAGCACTTGCTCGGTAAGACTTTCTGCATGGGCCGCAAATTCCGCATGGTAATCTTCCGCATTTTTCACGCTTAAATCCGCTAAACCACATAAGGTTTTCGCTTTTTCAAGCGCGGCAATCGCTTGTTGATATTGCAATGCACGGGTTTGTTGAGCATCTAATGCTTGTTGATAATCCGCAAGTTGCGCACGTACTTGGTCAATTTCAAGTTCAGTTTGCTCAAATTGTGCTTGGCTTTCTTCAAGCTGTTCGGTTGCAGTTTCCACAACCATTTTTTGTTCTTCTAATTTTTCTGTAAGCTCAGCTACGTCTTCTTGATAGCGCGATACTTTTTCTTGATGGCGTAATGCATTTAACACCAAGTTCAAGTGGTCAACCGCACTTTGGTGATCTACCTCTAAAGTCCGTTCATTTTCTGCTAATTCTGCCGCTTCACGGCTTAAATCAATTAGGCGATGTTGTGATAACTCTTGCTCAGCTTTTGCTTTATACCAATCACGACGGAAACCTAGAGCCGCTTCGATATTGCCACGGCGTTCATTGGCATTACGCATATAATCTGATGCCACATAATTCGTAGTTTCAGTGATTAAATGTTTAAATAAATCACGGTCAGATTGGGTAACTTTGATTGCCTCAAGGGTCATGCGGTTTTCACGTAATGCGCTTTCCATATCTTGGAAGGCTTTACGGACACCAAGGTTTTCCGGCAATAAATAATCACGTAAAGAACGGGTAATGGCGCTGGAAATACCACCGTATAAAGAAGCTTCGATTAATTTATAGAATTTGCTACGGTCTGAGGCACTACGTAAGCGTTTTGGAATAATACCTAAATCAAACATCATGCCGTGATAATCGGTGATGGAATGATATTGTTTAAATTGCGCACCAAGATTTTCAATTTTGTCTTTTAATTCATTTAAATTGAGTACGCGCGCTTGACGTTCTCCAACTGTTTCAGTGAAAAGTGCGGTCGGATTTAAGGATAATTCTACCCCTTGAATCGAGAAGGTTTTTAAATCCACTTTTTTATCTCGACCAGCAATTTGTTGCAGACGCACCCCCACGAGAATTCGTTGATGACGGGAATTGATGGTATCTAATACTGCATAACACACACCTGGACGTAATTTACCGTGCAAACCTTTATCACGAGAGCCACCTGTTGAGCCTGCTTCTGTGGTATTACGGAAATGCAACAAGGTTAAGTCTGGAATTAATGCTGTGACAAAACCCGCCATAGTTGTAGATTTACCGGCACCATTACCACCTGAAAGTGTGGTCACCAATTCATCTAAATCAAAGGTACGGGCAAAGAAACCATTCCAGTTAATTAAGGTGAGTGAACGGAATTTACCCCGTTCTACCCCATTGTGTTTGTTTAATACAGGAGCAATAAATTCTTCTTCAACCTGTTCGGTTGATTGCTCAGGTTCGTCTTGATAGATTTCGTTTTCAAGTTCTAATACATCAGACATTATTCTTGTTCTCCTGCATCATCAAATTCTTCATCAATTTCGACCGCACTTTCTTCATCATCAAGGTCATCAGCATTGCTTGCTACCTTGGCTTGTTTTTCCAATTCGAGAGATTGCGGTGTTGCGGCTTCCCCATCACGAATTAAGCGAGCTTGCGCTTCTAGTGGATCATCACCAGAACGCACTTCGGCCCCAAAACGGAAGACTGATTCAGAAATAGTAAATTTACCGCTATGCTGTTCACCCACGGTATGAATCATGCCTAAACGGCGTAAACGACCGATCGCTGCACGCACTTTTTCAGCTAATTTTTGTTTATCCAAATCCGAGCCGCTGGAACGTTGATTGACGGCTTTCAGCAACTTGCCTTCATCCGCTAAGTTGAGTAATTCGTCATAGACTTCTTGTGTACTGAAGATACCTTGCTGCGCCAAACGTTCTGGGCTTAAATACAAATAGCAAAGCACTTTTCCTACCAACATTTCTAATTCGGAAAGCACTGAACGGGCAATTAAGGTCGTCGCTTTCGGACGTAAATAGAAAAAGCCTTCTGGTGCACGAATTAATTCCACGTTGTAACGACGATAAAAACCATCCAACTCATTTTGGAAATCCATTAAAAAAGCATGATTATCTAATTGATCCGTGCTGATATGGCGACCTGAACGCAATAAGCTGTCCACTGTCGGGAAAATAGGGTTAGCAATGGCATTTGCCAATTTTGGGGAAATTACATCTTGAATATCTGTCATGGTTAATTTCTCATTTTATGAATTCGTTTTTAGGTAAGCCACGAAATTAATACTTATCAATCACATGCGCTTGTACTTCTGCGCCGTAATCATTAATTTCCTGCCATTGTGGATAAATACCGGCTAAATCATCATTTGCCATACCTAAACGCACTGCTTGATCCACAATAATACGTGCTACATCAAAATGACGTGAAAGCGGATAAGCTTCTAATTGTTCTTTTAAGACCAAACTTAAATCAATTGGACGATTATTTTCACGATATTGAATTAATAAGCCTTGCATATGCTCTACGATTTGATCATGTAAATCGGCCAAAGATTCATATTGCAATTCTTCAGGTAATTCACCCAATGCATCATCTTCACGTAATACCATTTCTTCATCACGCAAATCGACTAAACGTTCCGCTTGAGCAGTCCACAAGAACCAAGGATGATCGAAATAACTGTGAATAGAGTTACGTAAGCGTTGTGAGAATACGCGGTTTTTATCCATATCAATGGCGGTACGGATAAATTTATGCACGTGACGGTCATAACCAATCCATAAATCAATGGCTTGTTGTCCCCAGCTAATAATGCGGTCGAGCTTGGATTGCAAATCAGTAATTAATTGTTCAATAAAGTAGAGCTCATCATGGCCTATCACACAATCTTGAATACGTAATAATTGTGCCTGTAACTTATCACCTGCTGCATTTAAGGTGTCTTGTAACTCACGTAAATTGCCTGAGGTTTCATCTAATAAACGTTCACAGCTAGAAATTGCTGCCTGCCAATCTTTGGTAAGTAAATTCGCAATTTCTTCCTTAATGCTTTGCTGATTTTCATCCATCACACGTTGTGATAAATCAATGCTATCGAAAATCTCTGCTACTGAGTATTTTAATGGTGCAAATACATTACGACGCCAAAAGTGCTCATTCTCCCCTTTTGCTACACCTTCTTCTGCCGCATCGGATGCACGCTGAATTTCATCAGCCACAATAGAGAGCTGTACAGAAAGACGCAATGCAGAAAATTCACGCTGACGAATATAATAATCTGATACGCCAACACCTAATGGGGTGAGACGATAAATGGAAAGGCCTTCGGTAAATTCACTGCTGAAACGGTTAAGAAAACGCTGTTTCACCAATTCATTGATAGCATTATTGGCACGGGTGGCAATCGCATCCGTTGATTGGTCAAAAGCATTGGCTGTATGGCGGAAAATATCCACTAAATCGGCTTCTAGCATCTCACCGTCCAAACGTTCGTTGTTATAGATGGCGATTGCCAGCAAAAACACCAAGCGCTCTGTCGGCAGATTTAACGAAAATTCCCGATCTTTCGCCCATGAGACGAGTTCAGGAATAGTTTGTGAGGTTTCGATCATTCGGTTACAAAAGCTTAAAATTGAATAAAAAATTTCTGAGATTATACAGGATTTTTTCTCAATCTTGAAAATCTTCTTGCAAATTGACCGCACTTTTTAAATTTAAAATATCCTTAACTTAAATAAGGAAATATATTTTCTAATAATCGAACAATATTCAGACAGAATTTACAATTCTTTACAAAATAACCATGCTCATTTACTTTTCTATACAAAAAAACCTATCTATAATCGTTGCCTAGGTACGCAATCGTTTACTGAATAGAGAAAAATGACATTTGCAATCTCTAATAAGACATTACAAATCATATAGTTAATCCATTCTTCAATGCGTCCTATTATAGTATTTATGTATATTTACACTGCTCTAATGAAATTCTTTTATCACATTTATGTAATTAAAGAAGAAACTCAAGCGAGGACATTATGAAAAATTTTAAATTTAATGCTATCACGGCATTAATTATTGGGGTGAATTTTGCTGTAGCGAATGCTGCTGATGGAAACATTCTGAATATCACGACACAAGACGCTGTTAATGCAAACAAAACAATAGAAGCGACTAACGTTAAAGGTCCTGGACATACAGCTATTGGTCAGCAAAACCAAATCTATTCTATTCCTGCTGCTGAAGCTGAAGAAAGCCAAGGTTCAAGTTCTGCCATCGGTAATCAAAATGTGGTGAAAGGTGAACAAGCAAATGCGATTGGTGATGGGAATGATGCATATGGTCATTTTACCCAAAGTGTTGGTGATGATAACAAAGTTTATGCCGATCATTCTCTTGGATATGGTGCACATAATAAAGTAGGAGCTCAGCGTGTAATCGGCACACCAGAAAAAGATGTTGTTGTGGATAAAAACACAAATAAAGCAAGCGTATTTGGTTTAAATAATGAAGTCGTTGGCAAAAACGTTTTTGTTGCTGGTAATGATAATAAAATTACAGACACATCAACTTCAAATGCAACTGTAATTGGCTTCGGTGCAACTGCAAGCTCAGCTAATGCAACTGCAATTGGTACTGCTGCTAGTGCATTAGCAAACGAAACTGTTGCAATTGGTCAAGCAGCAAAAGCAAGTGGTCAAAATAGTAATGCTTATGGTTCACAAGCAAATGCTAGTGGTACAAGCTCATTGGCTGTAGGTACTGGTTCTGTAGCCTCTGGCGATTCAGCTGTAGCGATTGGTAACGATTCAACTGTTACAGGCGGCTCTGCTGTTGCTATTGGTGCATCAGCAACATCTACAGGTAAATGGTCTACTGCACTAGGCGATTCAGCTAATGCTAAAGGCGAAAAAAGCGTAGCCTTATCCAAAGACTCTTATGCAAAAGATGATAACTCTGTTGCCTTAGGCTCTGGCACTATTACACGTTCAGCAACACAAGAAAATACTGCAACAGTTAACGGTATTACATATAGTGGTTTTGCAGGTAACACGCCTGTAGCTGTTGTTTCTGTTGGTTCAGACAAAACTGAAACTTACACCCCACCAGATCACTCAACCCCAGGACGTACAGTAACCATTACGCCACATACACGCCAAATTATTAATGTAGGTGCAGGTGAAATTTCTGCTACTTCTACCGACGCTATCAACGGTTCTCAACTTTATATGATTGCAGACCAAGTCGGTAAAAACAAAACGCATATTGATAATATTCGTATGCGTACATCTGACGTAAAAGTAAAAGCTGGTGATAACATCGATGTAGAAGAAACTCACGATGATGCTAACCAAGTTAAAACTTATACTGTTAGTACCAAAAAAGACATCAAAGCAAATTCTTATACCATTAATAATTCCAATATCAAAATTGATCAAAATGGAATTAATGCAGGTAACAAAAAAGTTATCAACGTTGCAAATGGTGAAAATGATAACGATGCGGTTAATGTTTCACAATTAAATAAAGTGAAACATGATGTGGCTAACAATACTAAAAATATTGCTACCAACACTCAAAACATCGCTAACAATACTAAAGCAATTAATACTTTAAATAAGAAAGTTAATGATGTTGACCGTAAATCTCGCGCAGGCATTGCAGGCGTTGCAGCTATCGCTTCTGCTCCATCTGCACGTAAAGATGGTAAGAGCATGGTATCAACCGGCGTAGCTCATCACCGTGGTGAAAGTGCAATTGCAATTAAAGCATCTCGTAACTCTGATAACGGTCACTGGTCAACCAACGTGAACGGTGCTGCAGATACTCGCGGTCAATTTACTGTGGGGGCGGGTGTTGGTTACGAATGGTAATCTGACTTAAACTTTAAAACAAAGAGCCACAAAATCGTGGCTCTTTTTTATACGCTAAAATAATGAAAAATTTGACCGCACTTATTGCAATATATATCGCCAAACAAATGCACTGACCAAAATAATCAACATGATAATAATTTGTATTAAACGTTTTTTGGTTAATTTTTCTGCTGCCATACCTATTTACTCGTAGATAACTTCTTAAATTGACTATTTAGTGGTAGAATAATTGCGTTAGATCAATTTTACACTATATTTATCGATTTGAGGAACTAATGAAGAATTTCGTTTCAGAAACCAAATCAGGGCGCAGAGTTCAATCTGGTGGTTGTGCGATTCATTGCCAGGATTGCAGCATTAGTCAACTTTGTATTCCTTTCACATTGAACGAACATGAGCTTGATCAGCTTGATAATATCATCGAGCGTAAAAAGCCTATACAAAAATCTCAAGTCCTTTTTAAAGCGGGCGACACGCTTAATTCTATTTATGCGATTCGTTCCGGTACCATTAAAACTTATACTATTAGTGAAGCGGGCGAAGAACAAATTACCTCTTTTCACTTACCGGGTGATTTAGTCGGTTTCGATGCGATCACCAATATGCAACACCCAAGTTTTGCTCAAGCATTGGAAACCGCTATGGTATGTGAAATTCCCTTTGATATCTTAGATGATTTATCTGGCAAAATGCCTAAGCTTCGTCAGCAAATTATGCGTTTAATGAGTAGTGAAATCAAAAGCGATCAAGAAATGATTTTATTACTGTCTAAAATGAATGCTGAAGAACGTTTAGCCGCATTCATCCATAACCTATCTAAACGCTATTCAGCTCGAGGTTTCTCAGCGAAAGAATTCCGTTTAACCATGACTCGCAGCGATATTGGTAATTACCTCGGCCTAACTGTTGAGACGATCAGTCGTTTACTCGGTCGTTTCCAAAAATTAGGTGTACTCTCTGTGCAAGGTAAATACATTACTATTAATGATATTAATGCTTTGATTGATTTAACAGGTGTACATAAAACCAAAATCCAGTTAGTGGAATAGATAAAAAGCGTGAGTTTTCACGCTTTTTTAGTATTTGAGACAAAAAACTTGTACAAAATCACTTTTTTTATAATAGGTTCTTGTCATCACTTAAAATCTTTTCTATCCTATTGATATCTCATATCTTGGAGGCTTTATGAAATTTAATAATATTCTTGTTGTACTTAACCCTGATAACGAAAAACAATATGCGCTCGCTCGTGCCGTTCGTCTTGTTAAAGAACAACAAAATGAAACAAAAGTAAAAATCACTACTCTGTTGAGTGTCTATGACCTATCTTATGAAATGTCTGCGCTTCTTTCCTCAGAAGAACGTAGTCAAATGCATAAAACAGCCATTGAACAACAACGTCAAGCTGTGCAATTTTATTTAGATAAATATGCAGATCCAGAAATTGAATTTGAATCTCACATTGTATGGAGCAGTAATGAAGCGGATGCAATTCGTGAAGAAGTTGAAAAGAATCAATACGACCTCGTTGTGAAATACACTAAAGATGAAGAAAGTTTCACTTCATTGATTTTCACACCGGTAGATTGGCAATTGTTACGTAAATGTCCAATCCCTGTATTGATGGTACGTGATGGTGACTGGAAACACCAACGCCGTATTTTAGTTGCTGTTAATGTGTCGGGTGAGCAAGAATATCAAGATGAATTCAATCAAGAATTAGTTTCAACAGGTATGAATTTAGCGGAAAACTTAAACCGTGGTAACGTACATTTAGTGGCAGCCTACCCTGTTGCGCCAATTAATATGGCGATTGATTTACCTGAATTTAATACTTCAGGTTATGAAAATGGCATTCGTGGTCAACACCTTATCAATATGAAAGCCTTACGTCAAAAATTTGGTATTGATGAAGATCATACCCATGTACGCGAAGGTTTCCCTGAAGAGGTGATTCCTGAAGTGGCGAAAGAAATTGAAGCTGAATTAGTGATTTTAGGCACAGTGGGAAGAACGGGTTTATCTGCAGCGTTACTAGGTAATACAGCTGAACATGTAATTAGTAAATTAAGCTGCAATTTATTAGCTATTAAACCATCTAAAAAATAAGCCTATTTAGCTTTTTATTTAAAACAAGTGCGGTCAGAAAAACAATCGTTTTATTGACTGCACTTTTTTGTTAAAAAAATGTGAAGTTCCTCACAGAATCAACTTTTTTCATTCGTCTCATCATTTCTTTTTCGTTATACTCCTCCGCCCTATCGAAGACTTTCTATAAATTGATTTATTGATTAAAAAGGAAAGACAATGAAAAAAACATTAATTGCAGCACTACTTGGCTTCTCTGCGCTCGCGCAAGCACATGAAGTTTGGGTTGCAACACCAGCACAACTTGCTTCTAATAGCGTTTTAAAAGCTGATTTAGCTTATGGTGACTACCCCTACGTTGAAAAAATTCCTGAAAAACGTCTTGCTATTTTTCCACCGATGGAACTCATCAATCAAGATGGTGAAATGCAAACATTAGTACAAAAAGGTGAAAACTACCAATATCAATCAGAAAAACCGTTAAAAGACGGTTCATATTGGGTAACAGCGACTTATAAACCAACTTTCTGGTCACAAAATAATGAAGGTTGGAAAATGGATAACTTACAAGGCACACCAAATGCATTCTATTGCGAACAAACTCAAATGTTTGGTAAAGCCTTTACTGTAGTGGGCAAAAAACCATTAAATGCAGATATGGCAATGACACGCCTCGGCTTACCACTTGAAATCGTGCCACTTAAAGATCCGAAAACAATTAAAGCAGGTGAAGCTTTCCCTGTTCAGATTTTCTATAAAGACCAACCACTTGCAGGCGAAACGATTATCGCAACCTCTGATACATTTGTTGTAAAAGATATGGAAGCGGCAACATCTCACCGTGAGCCGCAAGCCTTTTCTGGTAAAACAGACAAAGAAGGTAAAGTTAACTTTATTCCATTAATTGAAGGCGTTTGGAAACTTAAAGTGATTCATAAAGAACCATTTGAAGATCAAAAAGTTTGTCAACATTCAGCGAATTACGCGACGTTAATTCTCCCTGTTGGTAAAGCTAGAGCTAAACTCCCACCAAAACCAGAACATCATCATTAATCATAAAAAAGTGCGGTCAAATTTAACCGCACTTTTTTAATATGTTCTTAACGCTGGAGGTTGGTAATGTTCAATAAAGGTTTCGATTTCTTGAAGATTATTTGAGAATAAAATCTTCTCAAAATCACCTTGAGTAAAGAAGCCTTCTTTCACCATATGGCTAAAAAAGGACTTTAATGAATCAAAATACCCCTTTTCATTAAATAGAATACAAGGATTGTTATTTTTTCCAATTCGCGCCCAAGAAATCACTTCAGTAATTTCTTCTAAAGTGCCAGGTCCGCCAGGCAAAGCAATATAAGCATCGCCAAGCTCAATCATTTTATTTTTTCGCTCAGACATGCTTTCAACAATTACGGTCTTAGTTAAATTAGGATGTGAAACTTCTCTGTCTTGTAAAAATTGAGGGATAATGCCAATTACTTTACCTTGATGAGCAAGTACAGTATCTGCAACTACGCCCATTAATCCCAATTTTCCGCCACCATAAACTAAAGTATGTTGACCATCTGCAATCCATTTTCCTAATTTTTTTGCGGCAGCCTGATAAGTAGAATCATTACCCAAACTCGCACCGCAATAAACCGTGATGTTCATCCTACTTTTTCCGTTCTACCCATTTTCCATCAATATAATCCACAATCCATTTTGTGGCTTTGCCATTCTTTTCAGATGTCACATATTGATGTTTTTCTTTACGGCTAAAGCGGATAATGGCTTCATTACCCTCAGAATCTTTTTGTGGTGCATCTGCTAAATAACGTAATTTTTCCGGTAAACGATCACGATAAAGCGCTAATTCAGCCACTTTTGCCGGTCGAGTTTCACGTGATTTAGGGAAGTTATGTGCTGACATAAACACGCCACTTGCCCCATCTCGTAATACAAAATACGCATCAGATTTTTCACATTTCAATTCAGGGAAATGAACCGGTTCTTCTTTTGGCGGTGCAACCTCGCCGTTTTTCAAAATCTTACGGGTGTTATCACAGTTGGTACAGCCCATATATTTACCAAAACGACCGAGTTTCAAGTGCATATCCGCACCACACTTGTCACATTCTACAATCGGGCCGTCATAGCCTTTAATTTTGAATTGGCCTTGTTCAACCAAATAACCATCACAATTCGGATTGTTACCACAAATATGTAATTTACGATGTGGGTCAATGATGTAGCTATCCATCGCGGTACCGCATTTCGGACAACGTTTACGATCCATTAAGGCTTTGGTCTCAGAAGCCTCATCCAATACATTGAGTAATTCTGCTTCTGGAATGAGATTAATCGTCGTTTTACAACGCTCTTTTGGTGGTAATGCATAACCTGAACAACCAAGGAAGACACCTGTACTTGCTGTGCGAATCGCCATTTTGCGGCCACAAGTTGGGCAATCAATATCGGTGAGCACAAGGCTATTCGGCTTCATTCCACCTTCTAACTCATCTAATTCAGCCGTAGAAAGTTGGGTAGAAAAATCTTTGAAGAATTGATTTAACTCAGCCTTCCAATTTTTCTCACCAGATGCAATTTGATCTAGTACGTTTTCCATGTTGGCGGTGAAATCGTAGCTCATCAAATCAGTAAAAGATTGATTTAAGCGATCAGTAACAATTTCGCCCATTTTCTCGGCATAGAAACGGCGATTTTCAATGCGAACATAACCACGTTCTTGAATAGTCGAAATAATTGCTGCATAAGTCGAAGGACGACCAATACCACGCTTCTCCAATTCTTTAACCAATGCTGCTTCAGTAAAACGAGCAGGCGGTTTAGTGAAGTGTTGGCTTGGCGAAACTGTTTTTAGTGCTAATGTTTCGTTTAAACTCACAGCCGGTAAAATTTGGTCTTCTGGGTTTTTACCTAATTGTGGCAAGACTTTTGTCCAACCATCAAAACGTAAAATACGGCCTTTGGCTTTCAACTCATAATCGCCAGCCATTACAGTGACTGTTGTACTGTCATATTGTGCAGCCGGCATTTGACAAGCCACAAATTGACGCCAGATTAAATCATATAAACGCACGGCATCTTTATCCATGCCACTTAAATGTTCCGCGAGCATTTTCACATCAGAAGGACGAATCGCTTCGTGTGCTTCTTGTGCATTTTCTTTGCTCGAATAGAAATTCGGTTTAGCTGGCAAATAATCTTTGCCGAAATGGCTTTCGATATAAGAGCGTGCCATATTTAATGCATCTTGACTCAAGTTGGTAGAGTCAGTACGCATATAAGTGATGTAACCAGCTTCGTATAAACGTTGTGCCAACATCATGGTTTTCTTCACCCCAAACCCCAAACGCGTGCTTGCAGTTTGTTGTAAGGTTGAAGTAATAAATGGGGCTCTTGGTTTAGAACCTGTTGGTTTTGTTTCTAAATCTGTGACAACGTAATGTGATTTATTTAAGAAATCGACCGCACTTTGAGCTTCTTTTTCATTTTTCGGCTCAAATTTCTTACCTTTATATTGCACCACATCCAAACGCAAGTCTTCTTTCTTGCTCGTTTGGGTTAGTGCTTCAATTTCCCAAAACTCTTCTGGTTGAAATGCTTTGATTTCACGTTCACGCTCTACTACCAATTTCACGGCAACAGATTGCACACGTCCAGCTGATAGACCTCGCGCCACTTTCTTCCATAATAATGGCGACACCATAAAGCCCACCACGCGGTCTAAGAAACGACGGGTTTGCTGAGCATTAACCTGGTCCATATTAATGTGAGCAGGATGCTGGAATGCTTTTTCAATCGCTTTCTTAGTAATCTCATTAAATACAACTCGGCTAAAACGACTATCATCGCCACCAATGACTTCACGTAAATGCCACGCGATAGCTTCCCCTTCTCTATCCAAGTCAGTTGCGAGATAAACATGGTCGGATTTTTTAGCAAGGGATTTTAATTCGGCTACCACTTTTTCTTTGCCTGGTAGAATTTGGTAATTGGCTTTCCAATCGTCATAGGGGTCAATTCCCATACGTTTCACTAAGGCCGCACGGTCTTTTTCTGCTTTAATTTTGTTTTTTTCTTCCGCACTTAATCCTTTAGTGGAAACGGGTTTAGCCTTCTCGCCTGTGCTACTCCCTGCAGTAGGCAAATCACAAATATGCCCTACGCTGGATTTCACCACATACTGGCTACCTAAATATTTATTGATGGTTTTCGCTTTGGCCGGCGACTCCACAATCACTAAAGATTTGCTCATTTGCTTACCTAAAATATAACTAGAATTCTGTAAAATTGGCGATATACTGCAAACTTACGCCGATAAAATCAAGCTTTTTTTCAAAAAGGATTTATAAATGGATAAACTCAATGCAATTTCGGTTTTCTGTAAAGTGATCGAAACGCAAAGTTTTACACAAGCCGCAAACCAACAGAATATTTCTGTGGCAATGGCGAGTAAACTAGTTTCACAATTAGAAGAACATTTAAAAACACGATTATTACAACGTACAACACGAAAAATTGTGCCAACTGAAGCCGGTATGCTTTATTACCAACGTTGCCAAGCTATTTTATTAGATTTAAGCGAGGCTGATTCTAGCATTAGTAATATGGCGACAAGCTTACAAGGTAATTTATTAATCTCTGTGCCGCGTGATTTTGGCTTACTTTATATCTCGCCTAACTTATCTAAATTTATTGAGCTTCACCCTAATTTACACGTAGAAATTGAATTTGAAGACAAACGTGTTGATCTCGTTGCGGAAGGCTATGACTTAGCATTACGTATCGGCTATATGCAAGATAGCTCACTTGTTGCGCGTAAAATTAGCAGCTCCTCTATGCATTTCGTTGCTTCGCCAAGTTATTTAGAGTCGCGAGGCACACCGCTTACACCTGATGATTTAGAATATCACCAAGGTTTACTTTATAAATCATCGTTAAATCAAGTGCATTGGCAATCAACAAAAGCCAATCAAATTCAACGTTATAAAATTCAATCTAAAGTGGTTTCCAATAATGGTATGGCGTTGTTAGAAATGACAAAAGCAGGATTGGGCATCAGTAATGCACCGGATTTCTTTGTAAAAGATGCGCTTGCTTCAGGTGAATTAGTTGAAATTTTGTCTGAATATAAACAAAAACCTTTAGATATTTATGTGGTTTACCCAAATCGTCGTCATTTACCAGCTAAAGTTCGCGCATTTATTGAATTTCTAGCGAGTCTCGGTTTGTGTGAGAACAGTCAAATATAAAAAATAAGGGCGGATTGACCGCCCTTTATTATTCAAATAATGTCCAAATCGGTTTTACCTCTTCAGGTAAAAATAAATTCTTTCCTAATTCAATCCATCCGCAAGGAAAATGAAAGTCTGACCCTAAAGAGGCAGCTAAGTCATATTCATTAGCTAAACGCGCAAGGTACTGACGTTGATCTTTAGTTTGTCCACTATCTGCGACTTCCATGCCATCACCACCCCATTGTTTGAAATCAACAATTAATCGACGAATCCATTTTCCTGTCATGTTATAACGCATAGGATGGGCAATGACTGCAACTCCTCCAGCAACATGAATCGTATCAATCGCTGTTGGAATATCCACCCATTCAGCTTTGACAAAACACGATTTTCCACCGCCGAGATAACGCTTAAAGGCTTGTCCATCATTTGAAACCTTTCCAATTTGCACCAAATAACGCGCATAATGGGCACGAGTTACTTCTCCATTAGCTAACGCTTTTGCCCCTTCATAGGCATTGGGGACGCCTACTTTTTCTAATTTATGACCAATTTCAACCGCTCTTTTTTCTCTCAGTGATTTTTGTTCGGCTAAAAGTGCGGTCATTTTGGGATGCGTTTTATCAAAATTTAATCCAACAATATGGATGCCACGACCTTCCCAATTCGTTGAAATTTCTACGCCATTAATTAGCTCAATACCTAATTTATCTGCTTCAAGTTTGGCTTCATCAATGCCCATCACGGTGTCGTGATCACATAAAGCAAGCACATTGACACCTTGCTCATGAGCTCGTTGCACAAGCTCCGTAGGCGTTAAAACACCATCTGAAGCCGTACTATGGCAATGTAAATCATATTTGATCATCGGCTTTCCTATAAATTAGTTTGAATAGTGTAATTATCTTCATTAACAATTACAGCTTGGCTATTTGTTAAAGGGAGTAAATTCAATTTGGGTTGATAGATCTGAACAGTTTTCTTTGAACTCTCTTCAAAAGGAAACTCACCATAATGTGGAACAATTGCAAAATCGACTAAATTTAAAGCTGAATAATTGGTTAAATCGATAGCTATATTTTTGTCATCCATAATTTGATTATACTCGATGTCGCTGGCGGTAATAATAGCACCGGCAGATTCACCAAGATAAAGCATACCTTCATCAATTCGTTTTTTTATATGTGGTAATAAATGCTTTCTTTTCAACTCTTGTAATAGATAAAACGTATTACCACCAGAAATGTAAAGGCTCGGCGTATAATTTAATTTCTCTTTAATGATCTCTTCTGTTTCTTGGGCGATATCCAAAACATCGACTTCAAAACCTAATTTATGAAAAATATCTTTTGCCTCATTAATGTATTCAACATAGCTTTCTACATTACCTGCAGTAGGAATAAATAGCACTTTATGCAATAAAAAATGCTGTTTTAAAAATTGTCTGAAAATATTTTCTACGCCTGCAAAATAAGAGGCTAGAAATAATGTTTTCATATTATTTATCTCTTACTTAATCGCCTGAACCAAGTCTTTAACTAAGCTTGGACCGTGATAAATCAAACCCGAATAAACTTGTAACAATTCTGCTCCCGCTTCAATTTTCTCTTGCGCATTTTGTACACCATCAATACCACCACTACCAATAATCGGGATTTGCCCTTTTAGTTCTTGATGCAATCTTCGAATAATTTCTGTACTTTTCTGCTGTAACGGTTTTCCACTTAAGCCACCTTGTTGTTCAGCATTTTTTAAACCTGCGACGTTGTCACGTGAAATCGTCGTATTAGTCGCAATTACCCCGTCCATTTGATGATGAAGTAAGGTATCTGCAATTTGAACGAGCTCAGCCTCAGATAAATCAGGTGCAATTTTTACTGCAATCGGTACATATTTGTTATATTGCTCAGCTAATACTTTTTGACGCTGTTTTATACTTTGCAATAAATCATCAAAGTAATCACCATACTGTAATTGGCGTAAATCTGGCGTGTTCGGTGATGAAATATTTACCGTGATGTAATCCGCATAGTTATAGGCTTTGTTTAAGCAAAATAAGTAATCATCTTTGCCCTTTTCAAGGGGCGTGATTTTATTTTTGCCAATATTAATCCCAATTACGCCATCAAATTTTGCTTTTTTAACATTCTCGACTACGTAATCAATGCCATAATTATTGAATCCGTTACGGTTAATAATCCCTTCCGCTTCAACTAAACGGAATTGACGAGGCTTAGCATTTCCCTCTTGCGCCAAAGGCGTAACCGTCCCTACTTCAATAAAACCAAATCCCATCGCACCAAATCCATCAATGACTTCGGCATTTTTATCTGCCCCTGCCGCTAATCCAATAGGATTTTTAAACGTGATGCCCATTACTTGCTTAGGCGTACCTTGTGGACAAGCCAAAAGCTGCTTTAATAAAAATTGGCAAGGCGATTTACCCGCGAAGTGCAATGATTTAATCACTAAATCATGAGCAGTTTCAGGGTCAAGGGAAAAGATGGCTTTACGGATCAAAGAATACATACTCGTTTATCTCTCAGGATAGTTCACTGTAAATGGAAAGTGCGGTTGATTTTACCGCACTTTTGTTGAAAAGTTGTGTTGCATTTTAAAATGAAAGCAAAGTATATGCAACGAAAGGTACTTAGATAACTCTACTTGCGAATGTAAAGCTCCTTGGTATAAACATAATCCTGTGGATTATGCATTGGGAATCCACCTACAGCTGGATTAATTACTTTGATCAGCGGTGAATAGAATATCGGGATTAGAGGCGTCTCTTCCGCAATAATCAGCTCTGCTTGACGATATAATTCAGCACGCGTCTTATCATTTAAAGTACTTTGTGCTTCTTTCATGATTTGATCAAATTTCTCATTTTTCCAATGCCCCACATTTTCTGGAGATGTTGAAACTAATGAATTAAGAAATGCTGATGGTTCATTATATTCTGCATCAATTGACATACGTGACAATTGGAAATTTCCCATATTGCGTTCTCCTAAATAGGTTTTCCATTCCATCGTACGTAATTTCACATCTGCACCTAATTGTTTTTTCCATTCTGAAGCTAATGCTAACGCAACTTTTTCATGTGTCGCATATTTATTATAAAAAATCTCGAACTGGAGCGGATGTTTTTCGTTATATCCAGCATCATTTAATAATTTTTTAGCTTGTTTAACTCTATCTGTTAACGGTTGATTTAATTCAGCAATGTTCGGTGCAGTAAAACCATTAACTTCTGGAGGTGTCAATGTCGCTGCAGGTTTACGTAACCCAATAATATGTTCTGCTATTAATGGTCGATCTAACGTAAGATATAGCGCTTTTCGAACCTTTTCGTTATCAAACGGTGGTTTCGCCACATTAAAAGTATAGAATTCAGTCGTTAGTCTAGGCACCACAATTAGCGCATTCGGTGTATTTTTCTGAATGTGCGGAATTTGCTCCACTGGTATCCAGGTTAAATCCAATTCTTTAGCTTGGTAACGTTGATATGCCGAAGACAAACTTTCTTGAAATAGATATTCTGAAGTATTAATGCGCGTATTTTTATTATTCCAATAGACTGGGTTACGTTCTGCTGTAATTTTCTCGTTAATTGTCCATTGTTTTAATTTATAAGCACCATTACTCACGATATTTTGAGGGGTAGTCCATTTATCGCCAAATTGCGCTAATTTATGATGGGGAACAGGAAATGTTGTAGGATATGCGAGTAGCTGTAAGAAGTAAGGTGTGGCTTGGGTTAGTTTGATTTCAAGTTGTTTATCATTAATCGCCTTAATACCCAACGCACTTATAGGCTGTTTACCTTGCATCACATCTTCTGCATTTAAAATATGTGCTTTAGACAAATAACTGGCATTTGGACTACCAAACTTAGGATCAACTGCTCGTTGCCAACCTAGCACGAAATCTTGAGCCGTTACCGGTGTACCATCTGACCATTTTGCATCACGTAATGAAAAAGTATAAATCTTACCATCGTCAGAGACTGTCCATTTCTCTGCCTGCGCTGGCTGTACTTGTCCATTTTCATCTAACCAAATTAATCCTTCAAATAAATCAATCGCAATTTGTGCAGCTGTATTTTCTTGCACCAATTGAGGATCAAGTGACCCGGGATCACTATGTGTATTTTGACGGAAAGTCTGTGTTTCAGAAAGTGTTGTACCAGCAGGCACAGTGGCTGAAAATGCTGTTGTTGAAAAAATGCCAAGCATCATACTGACCAGCACTGATGTTTTGTATGTTTTCATATAAAATCCTTATTAACTAATATGGCGAAATGCCATTAATCATTCTATCAAAGGCAATAAAAGAAAAGATTGATATAGTTAACAAATTTGAAAAAAATACGGAATGTCTTAGACATCCCGTATTGAATTTATGAAGTATCTGTTCAGCAGTTATTGCAAGGCTTTTTCAATTTTCTCAAATAAATCTTTTGAGAGATCTTCAACAGCACTTAATCGTTCTAAGGCACGTTTCATTAACGTTTGACGTTGTGCATCAAAACGAGAGAAACGAATTAATGGCTCAATTAAACGCGCAGCCACTTGTGGATTTGTTTCATTTAAACGAATTAAAACATCCGTTAAGAAACGATAGCCTGAACCACTGATATGATGGAAAGCTTTTAAGTTGTGATTTGCAAAGCTACCCACTAATGAACGTAAACGGTTTGGATTGTTGAAGTTAAAGCTTGGGTGATCCATTAATGCTTGTACAATTTCCAATACGTTTTCATCTGGACGGGTTGCTTGTAAAGCAAACCATTTATCCATAACTAAGCCATCATGTTGCCATTTTTGTTCAAAATCCGCTAACAAAGTATCACGGCAAGGTAACGAGGCTTTAGTTGCCATATTTAATGCCGCCAACGTATCTGTCATATTATTGGCATTGTTATAATGTTTTTGAACGACATTATTACCAAGATTGGTGTAAGCCAAATAACTTAAACAAAGATTACGCATTGCTCGTAAGGCAATATCTTCTTGTGTTACTCGATAATCTTCAAGACGAATATGGGTGTAAATACGCAATAAATCTTCTTTCAAGTATTCTGCAATTTGCACCAACATAAATTCTCTTGCGGCTGCAATGCCATCTGGATCAATCGTTTTAAAGCTTTCTGCAAATTCAATGTCTTTTGGCAAGGTTAGAATTAATGTAGCTAATTCAATATCCTGTTCGTAATTTTCCAATACATGCGCAAGTGCAGTTAAAACATCAGGTGAAATTTCAAAGGCTTCACCTTGTTGGAAATGCGCCACATTACGACGCAATTCTTGGGTAAACAGCATTTGTGCTGCATCCCAACGAGCAAATTGGTTATCAGCGAATTTAAGCAAACCTAATAACTGCTCTGTGGTGTAATCATAATCGAGTTTCACCGGTGCAGAGAAATCACATAATAATGCAGGAATTGGGCGACCATAAATGCCATGGAACTCAAACACTTGGTCTTTTTCTGTTACATTTAATACATCACTTAACAATTCACCGTTATGCTGTAACATTTGTTTAGTACCTTTGGCATCATAAAGTGCAATTTTCAATGGAATATGTAAGTTTACTTTTTCCATTTGGTCCGCTGTTGGTGGCGTAGATTGTGAAACGGTTAAACGATAAGTATGAGTTTGTTCGTCATAGGCATCACTAATCAATAATTCTGGCGTACCTGATTGGCTATACCAACGACGGAATTGTGCTAAATCAACATCATTCGCACGTTCCATTGCAGAAACAAAATCTTCACAGGTTGCGGCTTTACCGTCATTTTCTGCAATATAAAGTTGCATCCCTTTTTGGAAACCTTGTTCACCTAATAAGGTGTGCAACATACGAATCACTTCTGCCCCTTTTTCATATACAGTCACGGTATAGAAGTTATTCATTTCAATGACTTTTTCAGGGCGAATTGGGTGTGACATTGGGCTTGCATCTTCGGCAAATTGTACCGTACGTAAGAATTTCACGTTATTAATGCGATTAACGGCACGAGAGCCTGTATCAGATGAAAATTCTTGATCACGGAAAACTGTTAAACCTTCTTTCAAACTTAATTGGAACCAATCACGGCAAGTCACACGGTTTCCTGTCCAGTTATGGAAATATTCGTGTGCAATCACGCTTTCAATGGCGAGATAATCATCATCGGTTGCTGTTTGTGGATTCGCCAACACAAATTTAGAGTTAAAAATATTCAACCCTTTATTTTCCATGGCCCCCATATTGAAGAAGTCCACGGCAACAATCATGTAAATATCTAAGTCGTATTCTAAATTGAAACGGTCTTCATCCCATTTCATGGATTTTTTCAGACTTTCCATTGCCCAAGAGGCGCGATCAAGATTGCCGCGATCAACATAAAGCTCTAAAGCCACTTCTCGACCACTTTTTGTGGTAAAGGTATCTTGTAACAAATCAAAATCACCAGCTACTAAAGCGAATAAATAGCTTGGTTTCGGGAATGGGTCATTCCATTCAACCCAATGACGACCGTCCTCTAATTCACCACTTGCAATGCGATTACCATTAGAAAGTAAGTAAGGATATTTAGTCTTATCCGCGGTAATTTTGGTTGTATAGCGTGCCAATACATCTGGACGGTCAAGCATATAGGTGATTTGACGGAAACCTTCTGCTTCACATTGTGTACAAATGCCCTCGCCAGATTGATAAAGCCCTTGTAAAGAGGTGTTTTGTGCAGGCTCTAGATTCGTCACAATTTCAAGTTCAAAATTGGCCGCACTTTGATTGGTTAAATCTAACGTTAAACTTTCGTGGTCTTGATGATAATGTTTGAAATCTTCGCCATTAAATTTGATGGAGGCAAATTGGAAACCATGACCATCTAATCGTAGATGGGTTGCTTCGTCGTTTAAACGTTGGAAGGTTGTTTTTGCAGTGACAACGGTATGGTTAGGATCTAATTGAAAATCAAGGAAAATATCCGTAACCGTAAAATCAGGTTGTTTGTAATCTTTTCTATATTTCGCTTTAGCTAACATAATCTGCTCTATTTCTAAGAAAAAAACTCGTATTAGGATAAGATTTTATGACAAAACTTGCAATGGAATTTTCAGTTTTTACCACATGGCAAACGTTTGCTTAAAAGTAGGTAAATATGCTATTCTACGCATCGTTTTTTATCAGATAATTTTTTAAAAATATGTCAAATACCGCACAAATTGCTATTGTTATGGGCTCAAAAAGCGATTGGGCAACCATGCAAGAAGCCACTCAAATTTTAGATGAACTCAATGTGGCATATCATGTTGAAGTCGTTTCCGCACATCGAACCCCCGACAAACTGTTTGAATTTGCCGAAAATGCACAAAAGAATGGTTACAAAGTGATTATTGCGGGTGCAGGTGGTGCAGCTCATTTACCCGGTATGATTGCAGCTAAAACGCTTGTGCCTGTATTGGGCGTCCCAGTTAAAAGTTCTATGTTAAGCGGTGTTGATAGTCTCTATTCTATCGTGCAAATGCCTAAGGGTATTCCTGTTGGTACTTTAGCAATTGGTCCTGCTGGCGCAGCGAATGCGGGATTACTCGCCGCACAAATTCTTGCTGGTTGGGATAATGCATTATTCGCTCGCCTACAAGTATTCCGCGAAAATCAAACTAATGTGGTATTGGATAATCCTGATCCACGTAAATAAAACACTTTTCATTTTGACCGCACTTTTTAAAGTGCGGTTGTTTTTTTAGCTAGATTTGATGAGAAATTTTATGCAAAACTCTACCCTATATCCTACCGTTTATGTGCTTGGTAATGGTCAACTCGGCAGAATGTTACGTTATGCAGGAGCTCCATTAGATATTCATGTCCAGCCGCTTGAATTTAATGCGCCCGTATTTGATTTACCCAAAGATGCCATCATCACCGCGGAAATTGAACGTTGGGAAAAAACACCGTTAACCGAATTATTAGGTCACCATAAAAATTTCGTTAATCAGAATGTTTTTGGCTTATTGGCTGATCGTTTTACCCAAAAATCTTTACTGGATGAACTCAATCTCTCTACCTCACCATGGTGTTTGTTAAAAGATAAAACGCAATGGCCTGAAGTATTTAAAAACGTGGGCGAAAAAGTCGTGGTAAAACGTCGCACAGGTGGTTATGACGGTCGTGGTCAATGGATTATCACTGAAAATAATCAAAGTGATATCACAGACGATTTATTCGGTGAAGTTATCGCAGAAAAATTTATTCCTTTTGATTATGAAGTCTCTATTGTAGGCGCAAGATTTAAAAACGGTGAAAAACGCTTCTACCCAGTGACACATAACCTACAGCAAAATGGCATTTTACGTTACAGTGTGACAGATATTTCATTCCCTCAACAACAAAGCCAACAAATTCAGGCTGAATCTATGCTCGGGAAAATCATGGATAAACTTGAATATGTAGGCGTAATGGCGATGGAATGCTTTGTGGTGGGGGATAAATTATTAATTAATGAACTTGCCCCTCG
Source organism: Haemophilus sp. HMSC71H05 (assembly GCF_001838635.1). Classification (NCBI taxonomy): domain Bacteria; kingdom Pseudomonadati; phylum Pseudomonadota; class Gammaproteobacteria; order Pasteurellales; family Pasteurellaceae; genus Haemophilus; species Haemophilus sp. HMSC71H05. Next base: position 42,734 of record NZ_KV838026.1, on the reverse strand, counting down.
TGTGCATAACAGTGGACATTGGACGCAACTAGGCTGTGCCATTAGTCAATTTGAATTGCATCTACGTGCTTTATTAGATTTACCTACACCGTCATTACAACCAATTGCACCAAGTGTCATGGTTAATTTAATTGGTACAGAACATAATCCACAATGGTTGAACACGCCTTTCTCTCAGTTACATTGGTATGGTAAGGAAGTTCGTCCAGGTAGAAAATTAGGTCATATCAATATTACGCATCCTGATAAAACGGTCATTATTCAACAGCTCGAAAAACTTCGCCACGAACTCCCTGAAGACTACCAATCTGGTTTAAATTGGGCGATTGATAAATTAAAATAATTGAAAAAACAACCGCACTTTTTGATGAATATCTAAAAACATCAAAGTGCGGTTGATTTTTATTAGGTTCTTCTTGATAAAATCCATCGACTGAAGTATAAAATTACTCATCTCACAACACATACATAAGGAAAAGCTATGTTTGAACATATCAAAGCGGCTCCGGCCGATCCTATCTTAGGCTTAGGCGAAGCATTCAAATCTGAAACCCGTGAAAATAAAATCAATTTAGGTATTGGCGTTTATAAAGATGCACAAGGTACAACGCCAATTATGCGTGCGGTAAAAGAAGCCGAAAAACGCTTATTTGATAACGAAAAAACGAAAAACTATCTGACTATCGATGGTATTGCAGATTATAACGAACGTACAAAAGAACTCCTTTTCGGTAAAGATTCAGAAGTCATTAAAGCGAATCGTGCAAGAACGGTACAAAGCTTAGGCGGTACAGGTGCATTACGTATTGCTGCGGAATTTATTAAACGTCAAACCAAAGCACAAAATGTATGGATTAGTACGCCAACATGGCCAAACCACAATGCCATTTTCAATGCGGTAGGCATGACAATTCGTGAATATCGTTATTATGATGCTGAACGCAAATCCCTTGACTGGGAACATTTACTTGAAGATTTAAGTCAAGCAAATGAAGGCGATGTGGTGCTGTTACACGGTTGCTGCCACAACCCAACCGGTATTGACCCAACCCCTGAACAATGGCAAGAATTAGCCGCACTTTCAGCAAAAAATGGTTGGTTACCACTCTTTGACTTTGCTTATCAAGGTTTAGCCAATGGCTTAGACCAAGATGCTTATGGTTTACGTGCTTTTGCGGCAAATCATAAAGAATTATTAGTGGCGAGTTCATTCTCTAAAAACTTTGGTTTATACAATGAGCGTGTCGGTGCCTTTACCCTTGTGGCTGAAAATGCAGAAATTGCTTCAACCGCTTTAACACAGGTGAAATCAATTATTCGTACCCTCTACTCTAACCCTGCATCTCATGGTGGGGCGACCGTAGCAACGGTGTTAAATGACCCGCAACTTCGTCAAGAATGGGAAAATGAATTAACTGAAATGCGTGAACGTATCAAAAAAATGCGTCATTTATTCGTTCAGTTATTAAAAGAATATGGTGCGGAACAAGATTTCAGCTTTATCATGGAACAAAACGGTATGTTCTCTTTCAGCGGCTTATCACCTGAACAAGTTGACCGCTTAAAAGAAGAATTTGCGATTTACGCTGTTCGTTCTGGTCGTATCAACGTAGCAGGTATCACTGAAGACAATATTCGTTATTTATGTGAAAGCATCGTTAAAGTGCTTTAATCAATAAAATAAAAAGTGCGGTTAAATTTGACCGCACTTTTTTCATCTCAACATAACAAAATAAAAGGCAGATTTTACTCTGCCTTTTTATCAAATAATTACCATTGGTAACCGATGCTTCCACCCCAGTTTACATCACTGCGGGTATTGATACTTGCACCAACTTTAATCGAAATTTTGTTGTTATCAGAATTTCGACCATAACCAACCGCTAATGCATTTTCATTGCGATAACCACCAACACCAACAGAAACTAAGCTTTTACCTGCTTCATTTGGACGTTGTAAGAAAGAAATCGCTGTCGCACCTGCGATACCTGCACGTAAACGACGATCAACGTGATCAATTTTATTGTCTAAACGATTGATGTTGTTATTAATGTTTTTCACTGCATTATCAACATAACGTTTATTTACTGCATCAGTTGGGTCTTTAGGATCAGCCACATTCACAATACGATTATTGTGAACATCCAAGCCACCGTGTGCATGGACTGTACCACCAACGTTGATATCACCGGTTGTTGTGACATTTGTAAATGTTGGCGTATCAGATACCGCAACACTTAACACTTTGCCTTTTTTGTGGGTTAATTTAATGTTTTTACCCGCATCAAGTGTTAACTTATCCATTTTTGTTGCTGTAGATTGAACCGTTTCTTCTGTTACTTCATTTACAACAGTACCTTCAGATGCACTTGCAGTCACGTTAAATCCACGACCCGCCGCATTTTTAATTTCATCTTTAGTTTTTTGTGAAAGATCCACTTTATAATTGGTCACTGTAGTTACAGTTACACCGTCTTTTCCAGTAACTTTGGTTGGTTCGCCCACTGTTACAGTAATTGCATCTGAGCCTGCTTCAACTGATGCTGAAGTGTCTTTTGCATTCACTTTAATTTCTGCTGCATTCTCACCATCTTTTACAACAACTTCGGTATTTTCACCATTCACAAAATTTACTTTGCCATGGGTATTAATACGTGATGTTTCTGTACCATTGTTTTGAATGTTAAAGCCTGCATTGTAATATGCTTGATATAACTGACTACCATTTACCGCATCATTTGAAGTAGCAGTAATTCGACCCGCACCTACATTTTGGATCTGACGAACAAGTGTTCCATCACCGACAGATACTGCGCCTTTTTGAGTTGAAGAAGTACCATTGTAATTAACTGTTGTACCTGTCGCCTTATCGTCAAAAGAAGATAAGGCTTTTGCTGTCTGATCAAAATTATTGTCTGCACTACTTGAATAAGAACCTAATGTTACAGAGTTTTCATGCGTACCTTTTGCTTGTGTACCAATCACAATAGCGCTAACTGCAGAGGCATTACTTGCTTGTCCAACTGCGATAGCATTAATAGCTGAAGACTGGCTATCTTTACCAATAGCAATTGAATTATCTGATGACGCACTCGCATTAGAGCCAGATGCCAATGCATCACTACCGGAGGCCCTTGCTTTAGCACCTAAAGCCATTGAGCTTCCGCCACTAGCCTCTGCGCCATTACCTAATGCTGAAGCCTGAATAGCACTTGCTTTCGCATCGTTACCTACAGCGGTCGAAACGATTGCACTTGCATTAGCTAAGGTACCTAGAGCCGTCGCACTTTGAGCACCAGCATAAGAACGACGTCCTAATGCTGTTGATTCTCGTCCTTCAGTGACTGCAGCTGAACCCACAGCAATAGAATTATCTGCTCTAGCCGATGCGCCTACACCTAATGCTGTTGCGCCCCATGCTGAAGCTGATGCACTATCTCCCAATGCGGATGCACTTTTTGCAAGAGCTTTCGAGTTTCGACCAACAGCGGTTGCTAGAGCACCTGTTGCATTTGCTGTTGCACCAAAGGCTGAAGCCCCTTCACCATCAGCATAAGATGCCACCCCTACAGCAGTTTGGCTATTTCCACCCGCTTTCTCATTAGAAGTTTTAGCCATTAAGCCAATAGCAATTGCGTTTGCACCTTTACCACTATAGGCTCTATTACCAATCGTCACGCCATATTGAGAATTACCATCAGCTTTATCACCTAAAGTTACTGACCAACGTCCTGTATTTGTAGTATTACCACCAATTACTACGCTCTCAGTTATTTCAGATTTAGCTTTATTACCTAAAACAACAGAATTTCCTGTTGTACCAGTTCCACCAAGAGCGCTCGCACCAATACCACCAACGATATTTCCCTGATCATTTGATACCACATTGGTTTCAGCCATTGCGGTTGTGCTTACACCCGCTAAAACTGCAGCTCCAATAATTACATTTAATGCTTTACGTTTGTCTATTTGAGATGATTTACCCACAGATTTGCTTAGTTCTGAAACAGCAATCCAGCATTGGTTTACTGTATTCCAGATAATTTTAAAAACATGATTCATAATTAATTTCCTATTGTATATAGTTATATTCAAGTACAAATAACCCTGAACAATACCGCACAAGTATAATACAATATTTATTACAATGAATACTAAATTTACATTATTTTACATATCATTCAATAAAACAGTATTTCTCATTGAAAAATAAAGAAATTTACAAATCATCACATAATATACCAAAATGCAGTTACACTTTTTTACAGGAATAAAAAATGGCCATAAAAATGACCATGTTTTTTATATTGAATTACCACTTCTCTAACGCTTCTTTATCGCTCTCTCTTGCTTCAATCCAACGTTCGCCTTGATTGGTTTGTTCTTTTTTCCAGAACGGGGCTTTGGATTTTAAGAAGTCCATAATAAATTCATTAGCGTGGTAGGCGTCACCTCGGTGAGCAGAGCTGATGCCGACTAAAACAATTTCATCGCCAGTATGCAAAAGTCCCACGCGATGAATTACAGATACTCGCTGAATATCCCAACGAGCTTTCGCCTGTTCTACAATTTCACGTAAGGCTTTTTCTGTCATGGCGGGATAATGTTCTAAGTATAAGCTGGATACCTCATCGCCTAAATTAAGATCGCGTACTTTGCCCACAAAAATAACTGTTGCGCCAACCGAATGTTGCTCAGAAAGCCATTGGTAAACGGCATTTTGATCAAAAGGTTGTTCTTGCACTGAAATTTGAATATCCGTCATTTAGCCCCCTGTTACTGGTGGGAAAAACGCAATTTCATCGCCATTTTTGACCGCACTTTCTAATGGCATCAAAGTTTGATTGATAGCGACTAAAAGCTTGCCTTTTTCTAACGCTAACGCCCATCTATCACCTTTTTGAGCAAGATGTTCACGCACCGCTTCCGCTGTTGCAAAATCGCCTTCAAGCTGAATTGAATCTTCCCCAATTAATTCACGAGTTTGAGCAAAAAATAAAACATTTAACATCTTATTTTTCCTCCGCAATAAAATGACCAGATTTTCCACCGCGCTTTTCTAACAGGCGAACGTGCTCGATCACCATGTCTTTTTGTACGGCTTTACACATATCGTAAATGGTTAAAGCTGCTACACTCGCCGCCGTTAATGCTTCCATTTCTACGCCGGTTTTTCCGGTTAATTTGCAAAGCGATTGAATGCGAACTTGATTAGTTTCAAGTAACGGTTCTAAATTCACTTCTACTTTAGAAAGTAATAAGGGATGGCAAAGCGGGATAAGTTCCCAAGTACGTTTTGCAGCTTGAATACCTGCAATACGTGCTGTAGCAAATACATCACCTTTGTGATGTTTGCCTTCCACGATCATGGAAAGGGTTTCTTTTGACATAGTAACAATGGCTTCAGCACGAGCTTCACGAACGGTCTCTGCCTTTGCAGAAACATCCACCATATTGGCTTCGCCTTGAGAATTGATATGCGTAAATGTAGTCATAATAAAATAAAGTGCGGTTAAAATATTGAATGTTTTACATGTGTGACAAAAGCAAAATAAGTGAATAGCAAAATTCACCTATTTTCTTTTAGCCACCGATAGAGGCTAAATGATTTCTTACGCCACTATCACCGATATGCAAATAATGATGTTCACGCTTACCTTGCAATGCAGAAAAAATACGTGCTTGCAAAATATCTTGCTGTTCATGGGATTGCAATAAATCACGTAATTCAATGCCTTCTTCACCGAATAAACAGAGATGAAGTTTGCCCTTCGCTGACACTCTGAGACGATTACAGCTTGCGCAGAAATTCTTCTCATAAGGCATAATTAAGCCAATTTCGCCTGCATAATCAGGATGCGTGAATACTTTCGCAGGACCATCAGTATGGGATTTGTGTTGTAATTGCCAACCGTTTTGCAGCAATTTATCCGCTAATACTTGTCCTGAAAGATGGAATTTATCAAAGAAACTATCCATTTCGCCCGTTTGCATGAGTTCGATAAAGCGCATTTGAATTGGGCGATCTTTCACCCAAACAAGGAATTGTTCAAACTCTTTGTCATTCAAATTTTTCATCAAAACTGAATTGACTTTAACTTTGTTGTAGCCCACTTCAAATGCACGATCGATACCACGCATCACGTCATCAAATTTATTGATGCCTGTAATTTGATGGAACATTTTCGGATCTAAGCTATCAACACTGACGTTAATAGACGTAATCCCTGCTTTCTTCCAATCAGCCACATCTTTTGCCATGCGATAGCCATTTGTCGTGACGGCTAATTGACGGATTCCATCAATATTAGCAATGCTTTCAGCAATAGAAATAAAATCTTTGCGTAAAGTCGGTTCTCCACCCGTTAAACGGATTTTCTCTGTGCCCATTTCAGCAAATGCTTGAGCAAGATGGGTAATTTCTTTTAAAGTTAAGAAACTTGGTTTGTTAGCTTCAGGTTGATAACCATCAGGTAAACAATAGGTACAACGAAAGTTACACTGATCGGTAATCGACAGTCGTAGATAGTAATATTGGCGTTGGAAAGGATCGACTAAGCGAGACTCTCCTACGTTTTTAATAGGAATGGATTGCATTTTACACCTTTCTAAATATGGAGAGGATAAACCGTTTCCAGCGTATCCCTGAATAACGTACCGCGTTATTGGCTTGCCACCATATTTCTTGTGAAACTTAGGCTAAACAAGCTCGGAGTTATGCGTTAAAAATAAATTGTGTTGGTATTGTAATAAAAGCAAGCGGTTAATAGCAATAATTTGGTAGAATAACCCGACTATATTGATAAAAATAACAGCATTAACTTATATAAAAAAATATATAACATTATTTTTTATAATTATTTATAGGTAAAAAAGGAAGAAGAATGTCTGATTTATCTCGTCACAGCCGTCATGAACATTTAGACGAAATCAAACATATTGTTGCCATTGGTGGTGGTCATGGATTAGGGCGTGTATTATCGGCGCTTAGTTTTATGAAAGAGCGTTTAACCGGTATTGTCACCACCACAGATAACGGCGGTTCAACGGGTCGCATTCGCCAAGAACGAGGTGGTATTGCATGGGGCGATCTACGTAATTGCTTAAACCAAATCATCATTGAGCCAAGCACGGCATCTGCATTATTTGAATACCGCTTTACTGGCGAAGGTGAACTTTCTGGCCATAATTTAGGCAATTTAATGCTCAAAGCCTTAGAAGATATGCATATTCGCCCTATTGAAGCCATTAACTTAATTCGTGAATTACTCAAAGTAAAATCTCACATTATTCCCATGTCAGAAGAACCTGTTCATCTTGCCGCGAGTTTAGGTTCTGGCTCCAGTATTGTAGGTGAAGTAAGCATTGATAATTTAACAGAATTACCCCAATCACTTTTCTTAGTGCCCATGGTTAAGGCGGCACAAGAAGCCATCCAAGCATTGGAGCAAGCGGAAGTCATTTTGCTTGGACCTGGAAGTTTCATGACGAGCATTATGCCGCCACTATTGCTACCTGAATTAGCGACTGCCCTTCGTAACAGCAAAGCGAAAGTGATTTTTATAGATAATTTAGGAATGGAAATTGGCGCCGCCTCTCAGCTTTCCTTGTCTGATCGCATTCAGAAAATTCATGAAATTGTTGGCGAACCCGTCATTGATGGTGTCATTACCCCTTATCGTGAAAAAAGTGCGGTAGATTTGTCAGCCATTTCTTCTGTTAAAATCTTAGCTAAACGTTTAAATGCAGATGATGTCAGCTATCGTCACGATCGGACATTACTTGCTAAAGCTATCGATGAATTAGTGGGTGAATTAGATTACGAATAAAAAAACCGCACGTTAAAGTGCGGTCATTTTTTGCTTATTTTTTCCCGAATACTCTCACATTCGTGAAACCATTTTCTTTTAAATAAAGCGCTTGCAGTTTACTCATCACGCCTCGTTCACAGTAAAGCACATAGTTTTTACTTTGATCTAATGAACCGAATTGTGAAGATAATTTATAAAACGGCAATTGCATCACTTGATGCTCATCTGATTCAAATGGATTTTCATCTGTCTCTTCAGGGCTACGAATATCTAAAATAATATCGTTTTCACCAAGCACTGAAATGGTATCCACTTCTACCACTTCTTTCTCTGTTTCTTCTGCAATTTGGCGAATATCTAAATATTGTGCATTTTCAACCGCACTTTCCAATACGCCAAAATCAAAATGATTTTCTTCTTCAAGAATTTTTTCACGTACTGCTTTAATCGTTGGATTTTTAGAAATCACCCCACAGAATTCCGGCATTGATTTAGCAATATCATCGGTACCGATCTCTTTCGCCATTGCGATAATTTGTTCTTTATCATGAGTAATAAGTGGACGTAATACTAATGCATCTGCAGCTTCATCAATTAAACGCAAATTGGTTAAAGTTTGGCTCGAAACTTGTCCGAGTGCTTCGCCGGTAACGATAGCTTGAATATCAAAACGTTGTGCAACTTTACTTGCAGCACGCACCATCATTCGTTTTAACACGACGCCCATTTGGCCGTTATCGACTTTCTCTAAAATCTCGCCCACTACGCCTTCAAAAGGAATGGCAATAAAGCGGACTTTATGAGATGAGCTATAGCGATTCCAAATATGGTAAGCCATTTGTTTCACGCCAATTTCATGGGCTGCACCACCTAAATTGAAGAAACAATAATGCACACGTGAACCACGGCGAATGAGCATATAACTGGATACGCCTGAGTCAAAGCCACCTGAAATCAATGAAAGCACATCTTCTTGCGTCCCAATTGGATAACCTCCTAAGCCAACATGACGAGCTCTTACCAGCATCATTTTGTCATCTTCAATATCAATACGCACCGTCACATCAGGATTTTTTAAGCGTACTTTTGCACTTTCAATATGCTGATTTAAACCACCACCGATATAACGTTCTGCTTCAATGGAACTGAAATCATGTTTCCCTTTACGTTTTACGCGTACACAAAAGGTTTTGTTTTCTAGTTGAGCAGCGACATCCGCTAAGGTCAACTCAAAGATATGATGTAAATCGGTAAACGGTTTTTCTTCCACTTCTAAAAAATGATGAATCCCCGGAATGCGTTGTAAAAGCGCAATCAACTCTTTACGATTGGCTTCATTTTTTGACCGCACTTCGATGTAATCCCAATGACGAACAACCGCTGTTTCTTCATCATATTTCTGTAAAATATTACGTATATTTGAGGTCAAAATTTTCGCGAAACGCTTACGCACGGTTTCGCTTTTAATCATAATTTCAGGAAAAAGTTTAACGATAAATTTCATAATAATCTGTGAATAATAAAAAATGGCCGTATTGTACGCTAAATTCCAGATCCCACAAAGTTCAAATTCTCACGAAAAACTGACCGCACTTTGAAATAAGTTTTTAACATCCCTATAAAAATCAAGTACAATACGGAGCAATTTATTCATCTGAAAAGGATAATTTAATGGCGCGTAAACCAGCAAATGCTGAACCTGATTTTGAAACAACACTTGCACAATTGGAAACGATTGTGACAAAACTTGAAAGCGGTGAATTACCATTGGAAGATGCACTGAAAGAATTTGAAAACGGTATTAAATTGGCTCAACTTGGTCAAGAACGCTTACAACAAGCAGAACAACGTATTCAAATTTTGTTACAAAAAAGCGAAACCGCTCCATTAAGTGATTATCAAGGGGACGAGTAATCCATGAGTTATCAATTCGGCACTGAACTTAAACAAGTTCAAGATCGTATTAATCAGTTTTTAGCCAATCAATTTGAAGAAATTGACTCTTATAATGCCCCTTTGCGTGATGCCATGAAATATGGCTTATTACTAGGCGGCAAACGTGTTCGCCCTTTCCTTGTCTATGCAACGGGAGAAATGCTGGGCGCAGAAATGCCCGCTTTAGATTACGCCGCCGCAGCCATTGAATCTATCCATGCTTATTCTTTAATCCATGATGATTTGCCTGCCATGGACAACGATGAACTTCGTCGTGGTCAACCAACATGTCATATTGCTTTTGATGAAGCGACGGCTATTTTAGCTGGCGATGCATTACAAACTTTTGCCTTTGAAATTCTTACTGAAGCCCCTTCTCTTTCTGCGGAACAAAAATTGCAATTAGTGAAAGTATTGGCTCAAGCATCTGGCGTACAAGGCATGTGTTTAGGGCAAAGTTTAGATTTAATTTCTGAGCATAAACAAGTTAATTTAGACGAATTAGAACTTATTCATCGCAATAAAACTGGTGCATTGCTAACGGCCGCATTAAAAATGGGTTTTATTTGCTCTCCTCACTTTGAAAACAAAGAATTAGGGCAACAACTAGAACGTTATTCACAAGCTATTGGTTTAGCTTTCCAAGTACAAGATGACATTTTAGATATTGAAGGTGACAGTGCGGAAATCGGTAAACCGGTGGGATCTGATTTAGATTTAGATAAAAGCACTTATCCAAAGCTGTTAGGATTAGAGGGCGCGAAACAAAAAGCACAAGAACTCTATCAAACCGCCTTACATGAATTAGACAATTTACCTTTTGATACCACTGCATTACGTGCATTAGCTGAATTTATTGTCAATCGTAAAAGTTAATGGTGACAGCACTGACTTTGATTTTTCAAAGTGCGGTCACTTTTTTCACATTTTAGGACTAACGAATATATGAACAACTATCCTCTTTTATCCTTAATTAATTCGCCGGAAGATTTGCGTCTTTTGAATAAAGATCAGCTTCCGCAACTTTGTCAGGAGTTACGGAGTTATCTGTTGGAATCCGTTAGTCAAACCAGTGGTCATTTAGCATCTGGTCTTGGTACCGTTGAATTAACGGTTGCACTGCACTACATTTTTAAAACCCCTTTTGATCAATTAATTTGGGATGTCGGCCATCAAGCTTACCCACACAAAATTTTGACGGGTCGTCGTGATCAAATGTCCACCATTCGCCAAAAAGGCGGTATTCATCCTTTCCCTTGGCGTGAAGAAAGTGAGTTTGATGTATTAAGTGTTGGACACTCTTCCACTTCAATCAGTGCAGGACTGGGTATTGCTGTTGCCGCAGAACGTGAAAATGCGGGTCGTAAAACCGTTTGTGTGATTGGTGACGGTGCAATCACTGCAGGGATGGCATTTGAAGCCTTAAACCATGCGGGTTCTTTGCATACTGATATGTTGGTCATTTTAAATGACAATGAAATGTCGATTTCTGAAAATGTCGGTGCATTAAATAACCACCTTGCACGTATATTCTCTGGTTCATTATATTCAACGGTTCGTGACGGCAGTAAAAAAATCTTAGATAAAGTACCGACTGTTAAAAACTTTATGAAGAAAACTGAAGAGCACATGAAAGGTGTGATGTTCTCGCCAGAAAGTACGCTCTTTGAAGAACTCGGTTTTAACTATATTGGACCTATTGATGGGCATAATATTGACGAATTAATTGCTACCTTAAGCAATATGCGCGATCTCAAAGGGCCGCAATTCTTACACATTAAAACCAAAAAAGGGAAAGGTTACGAGCCTGCAGAAAAAGACCCGATCGGTTTCCATGGCGTACCAAAATTTGACCCAACAAGCGGCCAACTTCCTAAATCAAATGCCAAACCAACCTATTCAAAAATCTTTGGTGATTGGTTATGTGAAATGGCAGAACAAGACGATAAATTAGTGGGCATCACACCTGCAATGCGTGAAGGTTCTGGCATGGTTGAATTTTCAGAACGATTCCCACAACAATATTTTGATGTAGCCATCGCTGAGCAACATGCTGTTACCTTTGCAGCCGGTCTTGCAATTGGCGGTTATAAACCTGTTGTGGCCATTTATTCTACCTTCTTACAACGTGCTTATGATCAGCTTATTCACGATGTTGCTATTCAAAACTTACCTGTTCTCTTTGCCATCGATCGTGCAGGTATCGTAGGTGCTGATGGTCAAACTCACCAAGGTGCGTTTGATTTAAGTTTTATGCGCTGCATTCCGAATATAATCATTATGACACCAAGTGATGAAAATGAATGCCGCCAAATGCTTTATACCGGTTATAAATGTGGTAAACCTGCTGCGGTACGTTATCCGCGTGGAAATGCAATCGGCGTAGAATTAACCCCACTTGCTGAATTAGAAATTGGTCGTTCAAAAATGGTTCATCAAGGTGAAAAAATCGCGATTCTGAATTTTGGTACTCTCTTACCAGCTGCTTTATCTGTGGCAGAAAAACTCAATGCGACTGTTGTCGATATGCGCTTTGTGAAACCAATTGATGAAGCTCGTATTCTAGAAGTGGCAAATACCCATGATGTCATTGTGACATTAGAAGAAAATGCAATTCAAGGTGGTGCAGGTTCTGCTGTTTCAGAAGTGCTAAATTCTCATGGAAAAACAAGCTCACTTTTACAACTAGGTTTACCTGATATCTTTATTCCGCAAGGCACACAACAAGAAGCGCTTGCTGAAATTAAATTAGATGAAAAAGGGATTGAAGAGCAAATTATTACCTTTATAAAGGGCTAAATTCGTTCATTTTGGTTTAATTTTGATATTTTTTAAATATTTTTTCAAAAATATCGAACTATTTCAAAAACACACAGTCTGATACATTGCTAGTGCACTGCATATTGCAGTTATCTTTTTGAAGTTTCTTATAATTAAGACCTCCCCGCTATTCAAGTTTTGAGTAGCGGTTTTTTCTTTTTTGGAGGTAATAAAAAAGGACGCTTTTCAGCGTCCTAATTTTTGAATCTAAACTTTAAAAATTAAAGTGCAGATTTTGCTTTTTCAACTAATGCAGCGAACGCTACTTTGTCGAATACAGCGATATCAGCAAGGATCTTACGGTCGATTTCAACAGACGCTTTTTTCAAGCCGTTGATAAATTTGCTGTAAGATAAACCATTTTGACGAGCCGCAGCGTTGATACGTGCAATCCATAATTGACGGAATTGACGTTTACGTTGACGACGGTCACGATATGCGTATTGACCAGCTTTGATCACCGCTTGGAAAGCAACGCGATACACGCGTGAACGTGCACCATAATAACCTTTAGCAGCCTTAAGAACTTTCTTATGGCGTGCTCTTGCAATAACACCACGTTTTACACGAGCCATTATTTAATCTCCTATGTAATATTTTTAACTAATTTAACTAATCGTACGTTTTGCTTAAATAACGGCTTATGCGTATGGTAAGCAAGCTACTACTAAAACTTGGTCTGCTTTCGCAACCATTGATTTATGACGTAAATGACGTTTACGTTTAGTTGTCTTTTTAGTCAAAATATGACGTAAGTGAGATTGTTTACGTTTGAAACCGCCAGAAGCTGTTTTTTTGAAACGCTTAGCAGCACCACGTACTGTTTTAATTTTAGGCATTGTTAAAATAACTCCGCATTTTAAGTTAAACACATAATTAGGCGAATCCGAAGATTACTTGTAGGCACTAATTATTCCAATATGGCAAATTGAATTGCCTTCTCCAAAAGCAATTAGGCTGCGTAGTTTGCCCAATGTGCAGTTGTATTCTCACCGAAGTGAAAATTCGATTATCTAGATTAGATCTAAATAAAAAATTATTTTTTCTTAGGTGCTAACACCATTACCGCTTGGCGACCTTCTAATTTACCCGGTGCAGATTCCACAACAGAAATATCAGCTAAGTCATTTTTAACGCGTTCTAACACGTCTAAACCGATATCTTGGTGAGCCATTTCACGACCACGGAAACGTACGGTAATTTTCGCTTTATCACCATCTTCTAAGAAACGAATTAAGCTACGTAATTTAACTTGGTAGTCACCTTCATCAGTACCTGGACGGAATTTAATTTCCTTCACTTGTACAACTTTTTGTTTTTTCTTCTGTTCTTTTGCGGTTTTGCTCTTTTCATAGAGGAACTTGCCGTAGTTCATAATACGACAAACCGGTGGTTCGGCATTCGGACTGATCTCAACTAAATCAAGCGCTGCTTGTTCTGCCATATCTAAGGCTTGTTGAATCGATACAATCCCCGCTTGTTCACCATCTTGGTCAATCAAACGAACTTCTTTTACTCGAATTTCATCGTTAATGCGATTCGGGCGGTTAGCTGCCGGAGCTTTTTTTACGGTTTTGATAATGTTATTCCTTCTATTTATTTAAGATAAAACCCACTGCATTTAAAACAGAAGATTTCTTCAATCATTTGCTATAAAAACAAACAAAAAACGGGCAAAATTTTATAGTATTTGCCACGTTTATGCAACAAGGATTTCTATTCCTTTAAATATCAACTGGTAAAGCACTAATTTCAGCAGAAATACTTTCACCAAATTGAAGTAATTTTTCTAATCTTGCAGTTTCAATACACACCATATTTCGATATCCATCTGCTTTCATTGCACTTGGTGTTTTTTCCCAAGGATTCCATAGCACAATTGAATCTGCGTGATGATGGGTAATTTGAATACGTCGATTAAATGCCTTATCCACCAAGAATGTTTTATCTTCCTCTAACGCATAAATACAATCGACGCCTTGTTCAATTTTACGAGTTGAAGGAACATCTGTATGTTTACCTTGTAATGAGTCATAACAACGGCTTGGTAAATTTTGGACTTCAATTTGTGAAATATCACCAATATTAAAATAACTGTGTAATGCCGCTTGAGCAGGCTCTTGCCCTAAATGCGTTAAAGTCATTGTGCATTTATCGGTAAATTCCATTTTCATTTGGGCTTCAATCACACCATATTCAGAAAAGAGCGAAAATTCTAACCGCACTTCATTCGCTTGCAGATCATAATCACTTAATTGCCACAAACGTAAACGCGCTGTACCGTGTGAAGGTTGTTTAACGCCACCAAACCAAGGGTAACAAAGCGGTACACCACCACGAATTGCAACGCCTTGTGTGAAAGGTTCAATCTCACTTAACCAAAAGACATCCTGCTCTGCCCCTTTAGGTCGCCAATTTAATAGCTGTGCCCCTTGTAATGCAATTCGAGCAGAACCCACTGGGTGATTTAAAGTTAAAACAAGGATTTCATTGATACGTTCTAAAGTTAATTCTGGTGTTAATTGTTGTATTTGAGCTGTCATATTCGCCTCCTTGTGATAAGGCTATTATATAGAAGAAAGATGAATTTGGGTTTGTTAATACACTTTTACTTTTATTTTAAAGAAGGTCTAGTAAACTCTTGTTCTAACTGTATGGACTCTGCTAGATTTCTCTTACTAATTTTTCTAATTATTTCAGATACTAAAAACTGTGATTTAATTGCTATATTTACCAATTCTTGTTTACTAAGATTCTGAGGCTTATATCTTGAATCAACATATTTAGGTAATGAATAATATATTTCAAAAAAATCATCATTTTCATCTATTATCTTGTAGGAAATTAGATTTTCTTTAATCATCTTCCTACAATGCCCTAAGGATTTTATATAGTTAGCGTCACAACCTAAGTACATTAAACTAGATTTAGCAGCTAACTCTACCGAAAGTAGTGATGATTGAATTGCATTAGCAAGATTAATATTCTCCGATAAAGCAAATGCTGCAGACATAGTTGAAGACAAAATCATTTCTAACCAATACACCAGGATTTCATTAGATTCTTTTTCTTTAAGAATATCATCTATGCCAAAGGCTATATCATATAAATCGCAAATGGAAAATACCGCTTTTTTATATTGTTCAAAATAGACATTATGCATTAATGCTAACTCAGAAGGATCAATATCAACAAAATCAAATAGGTTAATCCCTGCCATTCCATAGATAACCGGTATTCTAGTTATATATATTTGATCTCTAAAAGCAATACCACCAATTAACAAATTAGGAATACTAAATTTTTGTCGAGGATAAAGTTTCTGATATATATCTTCCACTTGTTTATAGAAACTGGATATATCTCCTTGAATCTTATTTAAACGCATCCACTCTAATGTGGTCTGGAAAGGTCTCTGATGAATTAAAACATTTTGAGAAATTAATTGATCATCAATTTTTCGAATATCATCTATGGAAATTACTGTCATTTCTAATTATCAATCCTATGATAAAAATTACTACTCGCAATTTTATAAAATATAAAAAAATCGGCACACTTTTTAGTGTACCGATTTTATAGATTAATTACTCTTCACCCAACAATTTCAACTCACGTTGTCTAACTTGGGATTTTAAGATTTCAGCAAACTCTTCAATGGTGAAAGTACCTAAATCGGCACCTTTACGGGTACGTACTGCCACTTTGCCTTCAGCGATTTCTTTATCACCGCAAACTAGCATATAAGGTACGCGACGTAAGGTGTGTTCGCGGATCTTAAAGCCAACTTTTTCATTACGTAAATCTGCTTTAACGCGTAATCCCGCATCAGAAAGTTGTTTCACCACTTTCTGAACGTAGTCTGCTTGGCTATCTGTAATGTTCATCACAATCGCTTGAACTGGTGCTAACCATGCAGGGAAGAAACCCGCATATTCTTCGGTAATAATACCGATGAAACGTTCAATCGAACCTAAAATCGCACGGTGAATCATAACCGGTGTACGACGATCATTGTCTTCTGCCACATAAGACGCATTTAGACGACCTGGTAATGCAAAGTCTAATTGGATAGTACCACATTGCCATTCACGATCTAAGCAGTCACGTAATGCAAACTCAATTTTTGGACCATAGAATGCACCTTCACCTTCTTGAATTTCATATTCAAGACCGTTATGTGCTAATGCTGCCGCAAGACCCGCTTCTGCGCGATCCCACATATCATCTGCACCGATACGTTTTTCAGGACGAGTAGATAATTTCACCTGAATATTTTGGAAACCGAAAGTGCTGTAAATGTCGTAAACCATTTTGATACAGCTAGTTACTTCGCTTTCAATTTGGTCTTCAGTACAGAAAATGTGTGCATCATCTTGAGTGAATCCACGAACACGCATTAAACCGTGTAAAGAACCCGATGGTTCGTTACGGTGGCAAGAACCAAATTCCGCCATGCGGATCGGTAAATCACGGTAAGATTTTAAACCTTGGTTAAAGATTTGAACGTGTCCTGGGCAGTTCATTGGTTTAATCGCATATTCACGGTTTTCTGATTGTGTAGTAAACATCAAATCGCCGTAGTTTTGCCAGTGACCTGTTTTTTCCCATAACACACGGTCCATCATAAACGGACCTTTCACTTCTTGATAATCGTATTCTTTTAATTTTGTACGTACGAAGGTTTCCAATTCACGGAAAATTGTCCAACCATCGTTATGCCAGAACACCATACCCGGTGCTTCTTCTTGCATATGATATAAATCTAACGCTTTACCGATTTTACGGTGGTCACGTTTTGCCGCTTCTTCTAAGCGAGTTAAGTATTCCGCTAATTGTTTTTTATCAGCCCAAGCCGTACCATAGATACGTTGTAACATTTTATTTTTACTATCACCACGCCAGTACGCACCTGCAACTTTCATTAATTTGAAGTGTTGACAGAAACGCATATTCGGCACATGTGGCCCACGACACATATCAATGTATTCTTCGTGATGATAAAGCGCAGGCGTTGCGGTACGTTCGATGTTTTCATCTAAAATAGCCATTTTGTATGGCTCACCGCGTTTTTCAAAAGTATCTCTTGCTTCTTGCCAGCTTACCGGAGTTTTGATGACGTCATAATTGGTTTTCGCCAATTCAAGCATACGTTTTTCGATAGCATCAATGTCTTCTTGCGTTAAAGAACGGTCTAAATCCACGTCATAATAGAAGCCATTTTCAATCGTTGGACCGATTGCCATTTTGACATCTGGGAATAATTGTTTGATTGCGTGACCTAGCAAGTGTGCGCAAGAGTGACGAATAATTTCTAAACCGTCTTCATCTTTTGCCGTAATAATTTCAAGGTTGGCATCTTCATTGATGATGTCACAGGCATCACGACGTTCACCGTTTACACGGCCAGCGATGGTTGCTTTGGCAAGACCGGCTCCGATATCTTGAGCCACTTCTAACACAGAAACTGGACGATCAAATTCACGTTTAGAACCGTCCGGTAAAGTAATAATAGGCATAATTTTTCCTTATACAGTGGTCGCCCATACGAAAGGCAACATGCAAATAATGATTAAAAACAAACCGCACTTTCATTCACTCCCACTATCGAGCAAACCAAGTGCGACGGAGAATTTTAGCACTTTCCACCACACTTGTTAATATCTCGCTGAATTCTTTCCAATGAGTAAACAATGATTTTCCTGATAGTTACTTTATCTATTCAAAATTTCCGATAAAATGACCGCACTTTTGATAGACACAAATTAAAGGAAACTCTATGAACGTATTAGTATTAAAATCAAGCATCCTTGCAGATAACTCTCAAAGCAATAAATTAGCCGATTACACCATTGAAAAATTAAAAGGTCACAACATTGTAGTACGCGATTTGGCAGCGCAACCCCTTCCCCATTTTGGTGCAACGGCAGCAACTGCGGTACGTGGTGAACCTAAAACAGCAGAAGAAAATGCACTTTTAGCCTTATCTGATGAATTAGTGGCTGAATTAAAAGCAGCGGATATCATCGTAATTGGTGCACCAATGTATAACTTAGGCATCCCAACACAACTTAAATCTTATTTTGATTTTATCGCTCGCCCTCGTGTAACTTTCCAATACACCGCAAATGGCCCTGAAGGTTTACTTCAAGGCAAAAAAGCGATTGTATTAGCGAGCTTTGGTGGCATGTATGATGAAAACAACAATGTGACAAATTACTTAAAAGCGATTTTAGGTTTTGTTGGCATTACCGATGTTCAGTTTGCTTATGCAAAAGGTATCGGATTAGGCGCTGAGGCAATTGAAAACGCACAACGTTCAGCAAGAAATAAAATTGATGAGATCGTTGCTGCTCTCTAATCGCTGAATCAGCTCCCTCTATTAAGCCATTTTGAGATATGCCTCGAAATGGCTTTT
Source organism: Haemophilus sp. HMSC71H05 (assembly GCF_001838635.1). Classification (NCBI taxonomy): domain Bacteria; kingdom Pseudomonadati; phylum Pseudomonadota; class Gammaproteobacteria; order Pasteurellales; family Pasteurellaceae; genus Haemophilus; species Haemophilus sp. HMSC71H05. Next base: position 23,750 of record NZ_KV838026.1, on the reverse strand, counting down.
TTCTAATCAACTTCCTCTATTTTTAATATCTTTGGTTAAAAATTAAAAAAATATTGTAAAATCACGCCAATTTTTTGATTATTTTCTTGACTTATGCATTATGTACTAGTTTAATAGTGCAAAAGTTCAGAATACAGGATTGATTATGAAAAATACCCCTTTTATTGCGGTGACCTCTCAACCGGTTCCCTATTATGCCGACACCACCGCAATTTTTAATACGCTTTGCCAACAGAACTCAAATTCTCTTCTCCTCGACTCTGCTGAAATCGGCAGTAAAAATAGCTTACAGAGCCTTATTCTAATTAATGCTGCCGTTAAAATTACTTGTTTAGGCAATCAAGTGACTTTTAGAGCACTAAATGCGAACGGAAAACAAGTGTTAAATGAAATTCATCCAGTGTTAAGCCAACTCGGTACCGTAAGTGCGGTCAATTTTGATAATGAATTTTCTGTGCAATTTGCACCGCTCGATAATCAATTAGATGAAGACAGTAAATTACAAGCCGCGACAATCTTCGATGGTCTTCGTGTAATTTCTAGCCATTATCAACATAGTAGCACACCAGTCTTTTTGGGTGGTTTATTTGCTTATGATTTGGTGGCAAATTTTATTCCAATGCAAGGTGTTGAATTAAAAGATGATGGTATTCGCTGCCCAGATTACAGTTTCTATCTCGCCGAAAACTTAATTACCATCGATCATCAAAGCCAACAAGCCACATTAAAAAGCTTCTGTTTTAGTCAAGAAGAACAAGTAGAAGTCGCGAAAACGGCACTTTCTATTGCACAAAAATTAAAAAATATTGATGGCGTACTTTCAATTAAAGCAGCAAGTGATGAGGTTAGCACCAACTTTGAAGATCCTGAATTTACAGGTATCGTTAAAGCGTTAAAACATCACATTAATATTGGTGATGTGTTCCAAATCGTACCATCCCGCCGTTTTTCATTAGCTTGCCCGAATACTCTTGCGAGCTACGCACAATTAAAACTTAACAATCCAAGCCCTTATATGTTCTACATGAACGATGAGGAGTTCATTTTATTCGGTGCCTCACCTGAAAGTGCATTGAAATATGCACCGGACAATCGCCAATTAGAAATTTATCCAATTGCAGGTTCTCGCCCGCGTGGTTTTGATGCACATGGTAATATTGATCCAGAATTAGATGCACGTTTGGAATTAGAATTACGCCTTGATCATAAAGAGCAAGCTGAACATTTAATGTTGGTAGATTTAGCGCGTAATGACATTGCTCGCGTGTGCCAAAGCGGTACACGTAAAGTCGCCGAATTAATGCAAGTGGATCGCTATTCGCACATCATGCATTTAGTTTCTCGCGTAGTGGGTAAATTACGTCCTGAACTTGATGCCTTACATGCTTATCAAGCTTGTATGAATATGGGTACCTTAACTGGCGCACCTAAAATTAAAGCGATGCAGTTAATTTATCAATTTGAACAGCAAAAACGCCACAGCTATGGCGGTGCGGTTGGCTATCTTACATCTGACGGTCGTTTTGATACTTGTATTGTGATTCGTTCTGCTTTTGTTCAAAATGGCATTGCGCATATTCAAGCAGGCTGTGGCGAAGTATTGGATTCAGATCCACAAATGGAAGCGGATGAAACTCGCCATAAAGCGGCTGCAGTGCTTAAAGCAATTAAACAAATCAATACCCAAGCAAAATAAGGACGATAAATTATGGCTAATATTCTCTTTTTAGATAATTTTGATTCATTCACGTATAACTTAGTGGATCAATTCCGTGTGCTTGGGCATAACGTAAAAATTTATCGTAATGACACCAATTTAGAACAAGTGGTACAAGAAGCATTAAATACACCCGATACGATTCTTGCACTCTCTCCAGGACCAGGTACTCCGGCAGAAGCAGGCATCTTACTTCCACTCATTGAACGTTTAAAAAATGATGTGCCCATTATCGGGATTTGCTTAGGTCATCAAGCGCTTATCCAAGCCTTTGGTGGAGAGGTTGTACATGCAGGTGAAGTATTACATGGTAAAGTATCGCGCATTCAACACGATAACCAAGCCATGTTCAAAGATATTGCCAACCCAATGCCAGTGGCACGTTATCACTCTTTAATGGGCAAAAATCTGCCTGAAGAATTTATTGTCAATGCCGATTACAATGGTATCGTAATGGCAATTCGTCATAAAACCTTGCCAATTTGTGCTTTCCAATTCCATCCAGAAAGTATTCTCACTGTACAAGGTTCGAAATTATTACAACAATCTGTGGAATGGTTATTAAACAGAGATTAAGGAAGAAAAATGATTACCGTATATGGATTAAAAGAAGTGCTTGCACCTCGTCGTCAAGATATTGCTGAAGTAATTTATAACTGTTTAAACCTTGGTTTAGACATCCCTCGCGGAAAGCATGCGATTCGTTTTTTATGTTTAGATAAAGAAGATTTTCTTTATCCTATCGATCGTAACGATGATTACACCGTTATTGAAATTAACCTAATGCAAGGTCGTATGGAAGGTACAAAAAAACGTTTAATCAAAATGCTCTTCAGCGAACTAGAATACAAAATTGGGATTAAATCTCACAACGTTGAAATTACGATTAAAGAACAACCAGCACACTGCTGGGGCTTCCGTGGTATGACAGGCGATGAAGCACGCGATTTAGATTACGATATTTACGTATAAGGGACGAGATTATGCAAACGGCTCAATTATTAGAACAACTTTACAACGGAAAAACACTTAACAAAGAAGAAAGTGCGGTCATTTTTAATGCCATTATGCAAGGCGAACTCAATAATGAACAAATCGCTGCCATGCTGATTGCGTTAAAAGTACGTGGTGCCACTATTGATGAATTAAGTGGTGCGGTATCGGCCTCCTTGCAAAATGCCAAATCATTCCCTCGTCCAAACTACCCTTTTGCTGATATCGTGGGTACTGGCGGTGATGGTCAAAACACGATTAATATCTCTACGGCGAGTGCGATTGTTGCAGCCTCTATGGGTGCCAAAGTAGCCAAACACGGTAACCGCAGTGTATCAAGCAAATCAGGTGCCAGTGATGTATTAACTGCTCTCGGGGTGAATGTCAACGTCACGCCAGAACAAGCTCGTCAAGCACTTGATGATATTGGGGTATGTTTCTTATTTGCTCAACAATATCACAGTGGGTTTAAACATGTTGCCCCTGTTCGTGCGGCATTAAAAACACGTACGCTTTTTAATATTTTAGGTCCATTAATCAATCCAGCTCGCCCAACTTATCATTTGCTTGGCGTGTATGCCCCTGAATTAGTAAAAACCTATGCAGAAACTGCTGTTGCATTAGGTCATCAACATACTTTTGTTGTGCATGGTGCAGGTCTTGATGAAGTCGCTGTACACGGTGAAACTCAAGTGGCTGAAATTAAAAACGGCAAAATTGACTACTTCACCTTAACACCTGAAGATTTTGGTTTAAAAACACAATCTTTAGAAAGTTTACGTGGTGGCGAACCGCAAGAAAATGCCCAATATCTGACCGCACTTTTGCAAGGTAAAGGTAAAGCTGAACACGCTAATGCGGTAGCGGCGAATGTGGCATTATTGTTGAAATTATTTGGTCATGATGACTTAAAACAAAATGTTCAAAATGTATTGGCTCATCTTGCATCAGGCAAAGCGTTTTATACATTACAACATTTAACAAGATATTAAGATAAAGGCTGATTTGATAAGCCACAATAAGAAGAAATATTATGATCATGCAAGATTTCACCAAACCAATTGACTCTGCGACGGTACTGCAAAAAATCGTCTTAGACAAAGCACAATGGGTTAAAGCAAAGGAAGCTGAATTTCCGCTTTCACAATTTAAAGAAAACATTCAAAAATCTGACCGCTCTTTCTATGATGCGTTGGCTAAAGGCACACATCAAAAGCCCGCTTATATTTTGGAATGTAAGAAAGCGTCCCCTTCTAAAGGATTAATTCGTAATGAATTTAATTTAGATGAAATCGCCAATGTGTATAAGCATTACGCATCAGCTGTTTCAGTGCTAACGGATGAGAAATACTTCCAAGGTAAATTTGACTATTTGCCGCAAGTACGTGACGTTGTCTCACAACCTGTATTGTGCAAAGATTTTATGATCAGCGAATATCAGGTTTATCTCGCGCGCCACTATCAAGCTGATGCTATTTTATTGATGCTTTCAGTGGTGAATGATGAAACCTATCGCGTACTAGCTGATCTGGCGCATTCTCTCGGCATGGGTGTATTGACTGAAACCAGCAACGAAGAAGAGTTTGAGCGTGCCCTTGCATTAGGTGCAAAAATTATCGGCGTCAACAATCGTAATCTTCACGATCTCACTGTTGATTTAAACCGCGTGGTAGAACTCACACAAAAATATGCCGATCGTATTCCTGCTGATGCACGTATTATCAGCGAATCTGGGATTTATAATCACAGCCAAATTCGTGATTTGCAAAAGGTGGCACATGGCTTTTTAATCGGCAGTAGCCTAATGGGCAGCGCAGATTTAAATAATGCTGTGCGTGAAGTGATTTTTGGAGAAAATAAAGTATGCGGCTTAACTCGCACACAAGATGTCAAAGAGGTTTACGCAAACGGAGCATTATACGGCGGCTTAATTTTCGTCGAACATTCAAAACGCTGTGTGAGCCTACGTCAAGCCCAAGAATTACTGACAGCATCACCACTTCGTTTTGTTGGCGTGTTCCAGAATCAAGAAATTGATTTTATTGTAAAAATCGCTAAACAATTGCAGCTTTATGCCGTTCAGCTACACGGTTCAGAAACCGCTGAATTTATTACTGCACTTCGTCACCAACTGCCTGAGAAAACTCAAATTTGGAAAGCTATTTCAGTAGATACTGAAGCACAAAGTGCGGTTGATTTTACGGATGATTTAAATATCACTCGCTATATTTTCGATAGCCAATCTGCTAATCAACAAGGTGGCACAGGAAAAACCTTTAATTGGTCACTCATTCCTGAAAACTTGAAACACAAAATTATTTTGGCTGGTGGCATTTCACCTGACAATATTGAACAAGCCATTAAGCAAGGTTGCTTAGGGGTTGATCTCAATTCTGGTGTAGAAACTGCCGCTGGCGTGAAAGATAGCGAAAAAGTGCGGTCAGTTTTTAAGACGATTTTGTCAAATTAATCTGATTGCTAAGGGTAAGTATTATGCAAAGAACAGCGTTAGTAACTGGCGCAACTGCCGGATTTGGTGCGGCAATTTGTCGCACACTCATTGAAAATGGCTATCGTGTAATTGGTACGGGACGCCGTGTAGCTCGTTTGGAACAATTACAACAAGAATTAGGTGATAACTTCCATTTTCTTGCCTTTGATATTTCAGATCGCCAAGCAACAGAAGATGCGTTCCATTCTCTTCCCGCTAGTTGGCAATCCATTGATTTATTGGTGAATAATGCAGGATTAGCATTAGGCTTAGAAAGTGCAGATAAAGCGAATTTAGACGATTGGATGCAAATGATTGATACCAATATTAAAGGACTCGTCACTATCACACGTCTTGTGTTACCACAAATGGTAGAACGTAATTCAGGCCATATTATTAATTTAGGCTCAATTGCTGGCACCTATCCTTATCCAGGTGGCAATATATACGGTGGCACTAAAGCTTTTATCAAACAATTTAGTTTAAATCTTCGAGCCGATCTTGCAGGCACACAAATTCGCGTGACCAATGTTGAACCCGGCCTTTGTGGTGGAACTGAATTTTCGAATGTTCGCTTTAAAGGTGATGATGCCCGAGCAGAAAAACTCTATGAAAATGTGGAATATGTCAGTCCACAAGATATTGCTAATATTGTTCTATGGCTCAATCAACAACCTGAACATGTCAATATTAATCGCATTGAAGTGATGCCAACTGCTCAAACCTTTGCACCACTTAATGTCGCAAGAATTCAAAAATAACAAGGAAATATTATGTCAGAAACCCTTTTAAATCCTTATTTCGGTGAATTTGGCGGAATGTATGTACCGGAGATTCTCGTACCGGTACTACAACAGCTAGAAAAAGCCTTTGTTGAAGCAAAAGACGATCCTGAATTCCAACGTGAATTTCAAGATTTACTTAAAAATTATGCGGGCAGACCGACCGCACTTACCCTTTGCCGTAATTTAACCAAAGGCACTAAAGCAAAAATTTATTTAAAACGTGAAGATTTACTTCACGGTGGTGCCCATAAAACCAACCAAGTGTTAGGTCAAATTTTATTGGCAAAACGCATGGGTAAAACACGCATTATCGCGGAAACCGGTGCGGGCCAACATGGTGTTGCGACAGCCCTTGCTTGTGCAATGTTAGATATGCCTTGCCGTGTTTATATGGGGGCAAAAGACGTAGAACGTCAATCACCAAACGTATTCCGTATGCGTTTAATGGGTGCGGAAGTGATTCCTGTACAAAAAGGTTCTTGCTCATTAAAAGATGCATGCTGTGAAGCGATGCGTGATTGGTCAGCTAATTATGAAAATACCCATTATTTATTGGGTACGGCGGCAGGCCCTCATCCATTCCCAACCATTGTACGAGAATTCCAAAAAATGATTGGTGAAGAAACCAAACGTCAAATCTTAGAAAAAGAAGGTCGCTTACCGGATGCTGTTATTGCAGCAGTCGGTGGTGGTTCGAATGCCATTGGTATGTTTACCGATTTTATTGATGAAAAAGGTGTGCGCTTAATTGGTGTAGAACCCGCTGGTCACGGCATTGAAAGTGGTGAACATGGTGCACCATTAGGCCATGCAAAAGTTGGTATTTATTTCGGTATGAAATCACCTTTAATGCAAACTGAAGATGGTCAAGTAGAAGAATCCTACTCTATTTCTGCTGGATTAGACTTCCCTTCTGTAGGGCCTCAACATGCTTACTTACAAAGCATTGGTCGTGCAGAATACCCAAGTATTACAGATGATGAAGCATTAAACGCTTTCCAAGCATTAGCAAAACATGAAGGGATTATTCCTGCATTGGAAAGTTCGCATGCATTAGCATACGCATTAAAAATGATTCATCAAGAACCGAATAAAGAACAAATTTTAGTGGTGAATCTCTCTGGTCGTGGTGATAAAGATATTTTCACCGTTGATAAAGTTTTAAAAGAAAAAGGAATGCAATAATGAGCCGTTTTGAAACTAAATTTGCAGAACTTGCAGCGAAAAAAGAAGGGGCGTTTGTACCTTTCGTGACATTATGCGATCCAACATTTGATCGCTCTTTTGAGATTATTTGTACTTTAGTTGAAAATGGCGCAGATGCGTTGGAATTAGGCTTTCCATTTTCTGATCCGCTATTAGACGGTCCCGTTATCCAGGCGGCTAATAACCGTGCGCTCAATGCGGGCCATAGCACTGAAGACAGCTTTAAATTACTCGCTAAAGTACGGTCAAAATATCCAGAAATTCCGATTAGTTTACTCCTTTGTGCAAATTTAATTTTTGCAAAAGGATTAGATAATTTCTATCAACGCTGTGCAGAAGTCGGCGTGGATGCAGTTTTAGTGGCAGATATTCCATTATTGGCAAAAGAAGACTATGTTCAAGCTGCTAAAAAACATGGCATTCAACCTGTCTTTATTTGCCCACCAAATGCTGATGTAAAAACAGTACAAGGCGTTGCTGAAAACAGCGAAGGCTATACCTATTTAGTTTCTCGTGCAGGTGTAACAAGTGCAGAGAATCAAGCTCATGCCGCAAACTTAGATACACTTGTAGAACAACTTAAAACCCACAAGGCTCCAGCAATTCTACAAGGTTTTGGTATTGCTCAACCTGCTCAAGTGAAAGAAGCCCTTCAACTGGGTGCTGCAGGCGCAATTTCAGGCTCTGCAACCGTAAAAATCATTGAGCGAAATTTAGATAATCAGGCTCAATGCTTATCTGAACTTGCCGAGTTTGTTCGCAATATGAAAGCAGCAACAAAATAATAAATAAAAAAGTGCGGTTAAAATTAACCGCACTTTTATTTTTCTTTCATTAATCCACGATTCGTAAATGAGATGCTGATTTCTGTGGTTTCTTTTCCGTCTTAGGCTTATCTACCGCTTCTGCAAAGCTTAATGGCTGTTCTGATGTTGGCTCACGATTTAATTCATCGTAAATTTCTTCTGGCTCAAACATCACGCCATCACCATTTTCACGTGCATAAATAGCTAAAGCTGCGCCCATAGGAATATATAACTCACGAGCCACACCTTTGAAACGTGCATTAAACTGAATAAAGTCATTTGTTAATTGCAAATTCCCCGTCGCACCAGCAGAAAGATTTAAAACGATTTGCCCATCTTTCACGTATTCCACAGGCACATTGGTACCATAATAATTGGCATCCACCACTAAATATGGGGTGAAATCGTTATCCACTAGCCAATCATAATAGGCTCTTAGTAAATAAGGACGTTTTGGAGAAGGTGTATGAGCCATTATTTATCATCCATTAAATTTTTAGGTGCAGCTTCACCTACAGATTGCAAGAATGAATCACGGCTAAACACACGATCCATATAGCCTTTGATTGCTTTGCTTCCTGTACCGCTGAATTCAACGCCCATATTACGTAGTTTCCATAATAATGGTGCAACATAGCAATCAACCAAGCCAAACTCTTCGCTCATAAAATAAGGAGTTTGTTGGAAGATAACCGATACCGCTAGCAATTCTTCTTTTAACTGTTTTAATGCCTCTTCACGTTCAACTTCCGTACCTTTTTCAGCAATTTCTAATGTTGGATACCAATCTTGTTCGATACGTAACATTAAAAGACGGCTTTTCGCACGAGAAACGGGATAAACTGGCATAAGTGGAGGATGTGGAAAACGCTCATCAAGATATTCCATAATAATGCGTGAGCTGAATAATACTAAATCACGATCCACCAATGTTGGTAATGTGCCGTAAGGATTTAATTCCATTAAATCTTCTGATAATGCTTGCAAATCAACTTCTTCGTTTTCGTAAGCGACACCTTTTTCAGCTAAGACAATTTTTACCTGATGGCAGTAAATGTCATTTTTATTTGAAAAAAGAGTCATTACTGAACGTTTACTTGATGCATTGGACATTTATTCCTCCGAAGATCCAAAATAATCTATATACTTCTACTAAAAGTGGGCGATTATTTTAACATAACCGAGATCAAAATTGCCAATATTTTCTTGTTTTTATTTTAAAATCAATCAATTACAAATACACAACAAGAAATCAAAGCATGGTAATTTTTAATTAATTTATTTTTTACAGACATAAAAAAAGCAGAGATTGCTCTCTGCTTTCTTGAAACGATAATAAAAAATTAACGTTTGGAGTATTGTGGACGACGACGTGCTTTGTGTAAACCAACTTTTTTACGTTCAACGCGACGTGCGTCACGAGTAACGAAGCCAGCTGCACGAAGAGCAGGACGTAAAGTCTCATCATATTCCATTAATGCACGAGTGATACCGTGACGGATTGCACCCGCTTGACCAGAAATACCACCACCTTTAACAGTGATGTATAGGTCTAATTTATCAGTTAATTCCACTAATTCTAACGGTTGACGTACGATCATACGAGCTGTTTCGCGACCGAAATATACGTCTAATTCACGTTGGTTGATAGTGATTTTACCACTGCCCGGTTTGATAAATACACGAGCTGAAGAGCTTTTGCGGCGACCAGTGCCGTAGTTTTGATTCTCTGCCATTTCCTAAACCTCGTGATTAAATGTCTAATACTTGTGGTTGTTGTGCTGCGTGTTGGTGTTCTGCACCCGCATACACTTTTAATTTACGGAACATTGCACGGCCTAATGGACCTTTTGGCAACATACCTTTAACCGCAATTTCAATCACCGCTTCAGGACGGCGAGCGATCATTTCTTTGAAAGTCGCTTGTTTGATACCACCTACATAGCCAGTGTGCCAGTAGTAAAGTTTATCTGTTTCTTTACGACCAGTTACTGCCACTTTGTCTGCGTTGATAACGATGATATAATCACCAGTATCTACGTGTGGAGTGTACTCAGCCTTGTGTTTACCACGAAGACGGCGTGCTAATTCAGTAGCTAAACGACCTAAAGTTTTACCTGTCGCATCTACCACATACCAGTCACGTTTTACTGTTTCCGGTTTTGCTACAAAAGTTTTCATTAATTAATTACCAAAATATAAGTTTGATACCCAGTGTTCCATATTGTTTGAAACACAACCATTAATCTTAATCTCCACCCCTTCGAGTGTGATCTCGATAAAATAATGCACGGTGGGAATCCGTGCATTTACAGGGTCGGCGTATTATACCTATTTTTAGAAAAAATGCTAACTTTTTGTGCAAATAAATTGATTTTCTTTTAAAATACAACGCGTAATAAATAATCATTAATTTCATTCATCATTTTGATGAAATCATTGAAATTGACGCATATTAGTTCTTATCTTATGATAAGCGCATTCTAATAAAAAATGTAAGAAGGCATGCTATGAGCTACGCAAACGAAATTAATACATTAAATCAACATCTTGCTGATACTAACAAAAAAATCAATGTCTCCTTTGAATTCTTTCCGCCTAAAAATGAAAAAATGGAAAGCATGCTTTGGGATTCCATCCATCGTTTAAAAGTATTAAATCCTAAATTTGTTTCCGTCACCTATGGCGCAAACTCTGGCGAGCGTGATCGTACACATAGCATCGTGAAAGCCATTAAAGCAGAAACAGGTATAGAAGCTGCACCACATTTAACGGGTATTGATGCCACACCTGAAGAATTAAAAGAAATTGCAAAAGATTATTGGGATAGCGGTATTCGTCGCATTGTGGCTTTACGCGGTGATGAGCCAAAAGGCTATGCTAAAAAACCTTTCTATGCGGCTGATTTAGTAGAACTACTCCGCTCCGTAGCTGATTTTGATATCTCAGTTGCAGCATATCCTGAGGTTCACCCTGAAGCAAAATCAGCACAAGCAGATTTAATCAATTTGAAACGTAAAATTGATGCGGGCGCTAATCACGTCATTACTCAATTCTTCTTTGATATTGATAGTTATCTTCGCTTCCGTGATCGCTGTGCATCCATTGGTATTGAGGCTGAAATTGTTCCGGGTATTCTACCTGTCACTAACTTCAAACAACTGCAAAAAATGGCATCATTTACGAATGTAAAAATTCCAGCATGGCTGGCTAAGGCATATGAAGGATTAGATGATGATCCTACTACTCGTAATCTCGTCGCGGCAAGTGTGGCAATGGATATGGTAAAAATCCTTTCTCGTGAAGGTGTGAATGACTTCCACTTCTACACGTTAAATCGTAGTGAACTTACTTATGCAATTTGTCATACATTAGGTATTCGTCCTACAACAAATCCATAAAGAAAAAGTGCGGTTAAAATTAACCGCACTTTTTTATTTCCACTATACTCGTCTAACTTGCCAAAAAGCTTTTTTCCAATAAGGACTATTCATCGAAGAATAAATCACGCCACCTTTAGTTGAAGCGTGTAAAAATTTATCTTCTTTCACATAAATCCCCACATGATAGCCATTTGGTCCGCGTCCCGTTTTAAAGAAAATTAAATCGCCTGTTTGGATATCTTCTTTACGAACAAGTTTTCCGTAACCCGCTTGATCTTTCGTAGTTCGAGGAAGGTTGATATTAAAACGATCAATAAAGGTTTTTTGCACAAAACCAGAACAATCAATACCACCACGAGACTGCCCACCTAACACATAAGGTGTACCCGCCCATTCGTATTGTTGTTCACTTAACATGGCAATCGCTATAATCGGATCTCCAATCTGACCTTTATAGTTCATGGCATATTCTTCACGAACACCACTTGAACAAGCAAAAAGCAAAAAACTTCCTGCGACTAAAAAAGCACATTTAATCTTATTCATGTTCAATCCTGACAAAAGTGCGGTCAAAAACGACCGCACTTTTCTTACTATTGTTTTGGCTTGGTATTTTCCACGCGAGCACGTAATTTTTGCCCTGGCTTGAATGCCACTACACGGCGCGCAGAAACAGGAATACTTTCTCCTGTTTTTGGATTACGCCCTGGACGGGAAGCTTTATTACGAAGTTCAAAATTACCAAAACCGGATAATTTCACTTCACCACCAGATTCTAACGATAAACGAATTTCCTCAAAAAAGTCTTCAACTAATGCTTTAGCTTCCGCTTTTTGTAATTGATACTTATCTAATAAGTATTCAGTAATATCAATTTTTGTAATCGTTGCCATGTTAGTCTCCTGTTTAGTCTCTAAGCTCCGCATTAAAGCGTTGTTTAACTTCGTTTAATACAGCAGAGATTACCGCATTAATCTCATCATCTTCAAGCGTTTTTTCATTATCTTGAATGGTTAAACTAATTGCTAAGCTCTTATGTCCGCTAGCAACGCCAATGCCTTGATATACGTCGAATAAATTGACTTGTGTTAATTTTTCTCCGCCGGCTTGTTTACATGCATCAATAATATCTCCTGCAGGGATATTATCTGCAACAACTAAAGCTAAGTCACGACGGTTCGCAGGGAATTTTGAAATCTCCTTGGCTTGAACCACACGACGATTTGCAATGGCATCCCATAAAATTTCAAAAACAACCGCTTTGCCATTTAATCCTAGTTTTTGAGCAATAAGTGGATGAATAGTTCCAATAAAACCAATTTCTTTTCCATCTAATTCAATTGCAGCAGATTGACCTGGGTGCAAGGCACTGTATGCTTTTGCCACGAATTTAACTCGATTACCCACTTCGGTAAGAGAAAGAATACTTTCTAAATCACCTTTAAGATCAAAGAAATCAACCGTTTCTGCTTTACCTGTCCAACATTCTGATTTTGCTGTACCGGTAATCACACCTGCAAGAACAAATTCTTGGCGCACACCAAATTCTGCATTGGCATCAGGAACAAAACGTAATCCCGTTTCAAATAAACGCACGCGGTTTTGTTGACGATTTTGGTTGTATAGTACTGCACCGAGTAATCCACTTAACAATGAAACGCGCATTGCTGACATTTCAACTGAAATTGGATTTGGTAATACAAGTGCTTCAATTTCTGGATGAAGTAAAGTTTGTACTTTTGGATCAACGAAGCTATAAGTAATCGCCTCTTGATAATCTGCATCCACAAGTGCGGTTTTAATTCGGCTTAAATCTAAATCAGACTCTTTATGTTCACGCATACGAAGATGTGCTAATGGTGCATTATTTGGAATGCTGTTATAGCCATAAATACGTGCTACTTCTTCAATGAGATCTTCTTCGATTTCAATATCAAAACGCCAGCTTGCTGAAGTCACGGTCCAAACATCATTAGCATATTTCACCGCAAAACCTAAACGCTCAAAAATCTCAGTCACGGTTTCTGTTTCGATATGATGACCTAATAAGCTATCTAATTTTTCACGACGTAAAGTGACTTCATTGACTTTTGGTAAATATTGCTCACTCACCACTTCACAAATTTCGCCTGCTTCACCACCACAAATTTCAAGTAACAATGCTGTTGCACGTTCCATTGCGTGACGTTGTAGCGTAAAATCTACACCACGTTCAAAACGATGTGAAGAATCTGTGTGTAAACCGTATTGTCTTGCACGTCCCGCAATCGCTAATGGTGCAAAGAATGCCGCTTCTAAAATTACATCTTTTGTTGTTTCAGCATCAACACCGCTAGCTTGACCACCAAAGATACCTGCCATTGCTAATGGACCAGTTTGGTCTGCAATCACTAAAGTATTCGGTTGTAATTTTGCGGTTGTACCATCTAATAAAACAAGTTCTTCGCCGTTATTGGCTAAACGTACTTGAACAGGTTGAGACACTTTTGATGCATCAAAAGCATGCATTGGTTGACCTAATTCAAGTAAAACATAGTTGGTAATATCTACAATAGGATCGATAGAACGAATACCACAACGACGTAATTTTTCTTGTAACCAAATTGGTGATTGCGCTTTAACATTCACATTTTTCACCACGCGCAATAAATAACGAGGGCACGCTTCTGGCGCTTTTAATTCAATTTGAACTTTATCTGAAATCGTTGCAGGTACGGCATCAAAGTGCGGTTGATTAACAACTTGTTTATTAACCACACCAACTTCACGTGCAACACCTGCAATACTTAAACAATCTGCACGGTTTGGCGTTAAGCTGATTTCAATTGCTTTATCATCTAAATCTAAATATTCACGTAGATTTGTACCCACGGGTGCATCTAACGGTAGCTCTATAATACCATCTGCATCCACATCAATGCCTAATTCAGAGAATGAGCAAAGCATCCCTTCTGAAGGTTGGCCACGTAATTTAGTCTTCTTAATTTTAAAATCACCAGGTAATACCGCACCTTCAGTTGCACATGCCACTTTTAAACCTTGACGGCAATTTGGTGCACCACAAACGATATCTAATAAACGGTCGCCACCAATATTTACTTTAGTGACTCGTAATTTGTCTGCATCTGGGTGTTGTTCACATTCAACAACTTCACCTACAACTACTCCAGTAAAGTCGCCTGCTACCTTTTCAACGCCATCAACTTCTAAGCCAAGCATCGTGATTTGATCACATAACTGCTCTGTTGAAATTGATGGATTAACCCATTCTCTCACCCAATTTTCGCTAAATTTCATTATCTCTGTATCCTTTATTGATGAACGTGTTACGTTCTAAATTAATCATTATCGTCAATTTAACCCAACGGTTAATTACTTAAATTGTTTTAAAAAACGTAAGTCGTTTTCAAAGAATGAACGTAAATCTGTGACGTTGTAGCGTAACATGGTTAAACGCTCAACCCCCATGCCTACTGCAAAGCCAGAATATTCATTTGGATCAATACCTACGTTACGTAACACATTAGGATGCACCATACCACAACCTAATACTTCTAACCATTTACCATTTTTACCCATTACATCAACTTCTGCAGAAGGTTCAGTAAATGGGAAATAAGAAGGACGGAAACGAACTTGTAAATCTTCTTCAAAAAATGCACGTAAGAAATCGTGTAATAAACCTTTTAACTCGGTGAAGTTTGCTTTTTTATCTACATAAAGCAATTCAATTTGATGGAACATTGGTGTGTGTGTTTGATCGTAGTCGTTACGATATACTCGACCAGGCGCCATAATACGAATAGGTGGCTGCATTTTTTCCATGGTACGAATTTGTACACCTGAGGTTTGTGTACGAAGTAATAATTCAGGATTAAACCAGAATGTATCGTGATCAGCACGTGCTGGGTGATGTTTAGGGATATTTAATGCATCGAAATTGTAATAATCACTTTCAATTTCGGGACCGGTTTCCACAGAAAAACCTAACTCTGAAAAGAATTCTGTTACGCGATTGATGGTAATGGTCACTGGGTGTAAACCACCAGTTTCTGTTTTACGACCTGGAAGGCTCACATCAATACGTTCTTTCTCTAATTTCGCATTGAGTTCAGCTTGCTCCCATTCTGCTTTTTTAGCATTTAAAAAATCTAACGCAGCTTGTTTCGCTTCATTGATTTTAGCGCCCATTGCGGGACGCTCTTCCGCTGCAACATTACGCAATTCCTGCATAAGTTGGGTAAAATGCCCTTTTTTACCAAAATATTCCACACGAATTTCATCTAATGTGGTTAAACTTTTATTTTCGATTTGTTCAATCGCCGATTTTGCTTTCTCAACAAGATCTTTCAGATGTTGCATAGTTTCCCCTGATTATCTTTTCTAACTAAAATACACCTAATGATAATACTAACTCATTAAAAAATCACGCGTTTATTAGTGAATTGATGTTTCAGAGGAAAAATGACAAAAATTTTTGCTATTTTTTGAGATATATCACAGTAATTTTTAACACTTTCGTTAGAATGAAGAAGAATCGACCATGTCTAGGAGGCGTATTATGTGGAAATCAATTTCTCAAGTCTTAGCTGATCAATTTGGTGCTTACTATAACATCAAAGAAAAAAACAAAGTGCCTGGTGGCGAAGTAAATGAAACTTGGCTCATTACGGATGGAATCCAACCGGTCTTTGTTAAAGTGAATGAACGGTCCTATCGTTCAATGTTTCGTGCAGAAGCTGACCAATTAAACCTACTAGGCAAAACCAATACAATCCGACTTCCGCAAGTGTATGGCATAGGCTGTTCTCAAAACCATAGTTTCTTATTACTAGAAGCGCTTCCTATTACTCAACAAACCAATGCAACGTCACACTTTGCTGAAGAATTAGCAAAACTCCATCAAGTGTCTGGCACTAAAAACTATGGATTAGATTTTGATACTTGGCTTGGTCCTGAGTATCAGCCAAATAAATGGAATGGAAGTTGGGCGAAGTTTTTTGCAGAACAGCGTATTGGATGGCAATTACAACTCTGCAAAGATAAAGGTTTAGACTTTGGTGATATTGATTTAATTATTGAAAAAGTAAAACACAAACTTTCAAAACATAATCCTAAACCTTCTTTGTTACATGGTAACTTATGGATTGAGAATACCGCTATTGTAGGAAATCAAACCTTTACTTATGATCCTGCTTGTTACTGGGGAGATAGAGAATGTGATTTAGCATTCAGTGAGCTTTTCCAACCGTTCTCAGCTGAATTCTATGAAATTTATGACCGCACTTTCCCACTTGATAAAGAAGGTTTTGAAGAAAGAAAACACCTTTATCAGCTCTATTATTTACTAAATTTCAGCCATCGTTTTAATGGAAGTTATATTAGCTTAACCACTAAATTGATTGAAGAACTTCTACTTGAATAATTTCTTAAACATCAGATAAAAAAAGAGCGTAATTTTCATTACGCTCTTTCTATCTTCTCTATCTATTATTTTTGATAAAGAGGTGCTGGACCTTGAGTTCCACCGTTAACTTGACCACCTTCTTGTAATTTTAATACAGAACCAGAAGCAGTGATTTCTACACGACGGTTTGGACGTAAACAGTCTTTCTCAGCTTTACTTGCGTGTTTGTAACCGTTACAAGCTTTAACTTGTGGTACTTTACCGTAACCAACAGCTGTAATTTCAGATGTTACGCCATCTTGAATTAAACGAGCTTTAACACGGTTAGCACGACGTTGAGAAAGATCTAAGTTGTAAGCATCAGAACCTAAGCGGTCAGTATAACCTGCAACTTTAACTTCTTTAGCACCAGTTTCTTTTAATTGTGCAGCAACGTTATCAACAACTTCTTTACCACGTGGAGTTAAAGTATCTTTATCAAAATCGAATAAGAAGTCACCACTTAAAGTAAATGCTGAGTTGCCGTTACAACCATTTGGATACCAGAAGAAGCTTTGAGCATTGTGGTTTTTGTCAAATAATACTTTGTATTGACAAATTTTGTGAACACCATTTTCACGATAGTTGAACACATAATCCCACTCTTCAACACCGTATAAACCTTCAGAGAAGTGTGGACGACCGATTAGGTTATATAATTGGTCTTTGTTCATACCACGTTCGATCATACGAACGTTATCCCAGTTTGGCCATGAACCAAATTGGCTACCATCATGGTTGAAACCAGCTTTATCAATCTTAGGCCATACGAGTTGTGGTACTTGTTGACCATCAACTTCTTTATATTCTGGAGTACCAGCTTCTGTAACTTTGCTTAAGTTACCACAAGCAGCAACTGTCGCTACTGCTACTGCAGATAATAAAATACGAGATAATTTCATTTCTTTACCTTTTTACTGTTAAGGTGCAATCCTTGCAAGAAGAACCTACACAACTAAACTTTATAAATTTTACAAATAAAACTATAAAAAGTTTCATGGCGTATGGTAGTCATAATTCTTTAACTTGTAAATAAAAAAACATTAAAAAATGATTTTTTATGGAACTTTTTTGTAAAGTTGTGTAAAGAGTTGTCAAATAAGTAAATTTTTTTCTTATTGAATAAAATCCTGTCCATTTTTTGTTAAATTTCGATGGATAATTCCCTCAATACTCTCTTCAGCTTGCTTACCTATTTTTTGTAAAAGTGGCTTTTTCACTTTATATTTCACCGCGATCACAGACTTATCTTTCATTTTTTCAAGAATAATATCATCACTGGTTGCTAACTCATCGACTAGTTGAAGCGCTAAGGCTTGTTGACCGAACCAATGCTCACCAGTTGCGACTTTATCCACATCTAAGTGCGGTCGATTTTGAGCCACAAATTGTTTAAATAATTGATGGGTTTCTTCAAGTTCTGCTTGGAATTTCTGTTTTCCTTTTTCAGTATTTTCACCTAATACTGTAACGGTGCGTTTAAATTCTCCTGCTGTCATCACATCAACATCAACATCATGTTTTTTCAATAAACGATGAATATTGGGAATTTGAGCTACAACACCAATAGAACCAATGATCGCAAAAGGTGCGGAAACAATTTTATCTGCCACACAAGCCATCATATACCCACCACTTGCAGCAACCTTATCAACTGCAACCGTTAATTTAACCCCTTTTTGTTTTAAGCGAGCTAACTGCGAGGCGGCCAAACCATAACCATGAACAACACCTCCAGGACTTTCTAAACGTAGTAAGACCTCATCATCGGCTTTTGCTACATTAATAATCGCCGAAATTTCTTCTCGAAGTGCGGTTGTTTCTGATGCAGAAATATCACCTTTAAAATCGAGCACATAAACACAAGGTTTAGGCGTTTCTTTCTCACCATTTTTTAATTTCGCTTTTAACGCCTTTGCCTCTTGCTTTTTCGCTTTCTTCTCCGCTTTTTCTGCTTGTTTAAGTTCTTCTTCTGAAAGCTGGAAATCGCGTAAATGCTTTATTGTTTCCTTAAATTCTTCCGAAAGATCTGTCACGACCAATTCACCATGATGTGTTGCATTACGCTGTTTTGCTGAAATGATCATTGCGACAATAGCAGCAATCACAAGTAAAATCGTTAAAATCTCTAAAATAAAAATGCCATAGCCGGTCAAAATATCAGACCACATAGTTTTCTCCTAAAATAAAGTGAAGGCGTTATTTTACTGTGCAAGCCCGATTTACACTAACTTTTTATGGAAAATTTTGCGATTTAAGGTAAACTAACGCAGTTTTATTGCCTAATTTATAATGAATTACAGAGGTTTATATGTCTAAAGTTGCATCCATTGTCGATGTGTTACAAGGTAAAGTCGCTATTGGCGAAAAAGTTACCGTACGTGGCTGGGTTCGTACCCGTCGTGATTCTAAAGCAGGTCTTTCCTTCCTCGCTGTTTATGACGGCTCTTGCTTTGATCCTATTCAAGTCATCGTCAATAACGATATTGAAAATTATGAAAGTGAAGTATTACGCTTAACAACGGGCTGTTCTGTTATCGTAACCGGCACCATTGTTGAGTCACCTGCTGAAGGTCAAGCTGTTGAACTTCAAGCTGAAAAAGTAGAAGTGACAGGGTTCGTAGAAGATCCTGATACTTATCCAATGGCAGCAAAACGTCACTCAATTGAATACTTACGTGAAGTAGCTCACTTACGTCCTCGTACCAATATTATCGGTGCTGTAGCGCGTGTTCGTCACTGTTTAGCGCAAGCGATTCATCGTTTCTTCCATGAGCAAGGTTTCTATTGGGTGGCTACCCCATTAATTACTGCATCAGATACTGAAGGTGCGGGTGAAATGTTCCGTGTTTCAACGCTTGATTTAGAAAATCTTCCTCGTGGCGAAGATGGTAAAGTTGATTTCAGCCAAGACTTCTTCGGGAAAGAATCATTTTTAACGGTTTCAGGCCAATTAAACGGTGAAACTTATGCCTGTGCGTTAAGCAAAATCTATACTTTTGGTCCAACATTCCGTGCTGAAAATTCAAATACAACTCGCCACCTTGCTGAGTTCTGGATGGTTGAGCCTGAAGTGGCGTTTGCAACGCTTGCTGACAATGCGAAATTAGCAGAAGACATGTTGAAATACGTGTTCCGCGCTGTGCTTGCTGAACGTAAAGATGACTTAAAATTCTTTGAAAAACACGTAGATAAAGATGTGATTACTCGTTTAGAAAACTTCGTAAACTCTGATTTTGCTCAAATCGACTATACCGATGCGATCGACGTGTTATTAAAATCAGGTAAGAAATTCGAATTCCCTGTTTCTTGGGGGATCGATTTATCTTCTGAACATGAACGTTTCTTAGCAGAAGAATATTTCAAATCACCTGTTGTCGTGAAAAACTATCCGAAAGATATCAAAGCCTTCTATATGCGTTTAAATGACGATGGCAAAACTGTAGCTGCAATGGATGTTCTCGCGCCTGGAATTGGTGAAATCATCGGTGGTTCACAACGTGAAGAACGTTTAGACGTATTAGATAAACGTATGGAAGAAATGGGCCTAAATCCTGAAGATTACTGGTGGTATCGTGATCTTCGTAAATATGGTACTGTACCACATTCAGGTTTTGGTCTTGGTTTTGAACGCTTAATTGTTTATGTAACTGGCGTACAAAATATTCGCGATGTGATTCCATTCCCTCGTGCACCAAGAAATGCAAATTTCTAAAAATATTGTTTAAATTGACCGCACTTTCTTTAAAGTGCGGTCATCATTTTAGGCGATAAATTTATCCCCTATTTTATTTATTGTGTTTGAATCAATCTTTCAAATACATCATATTAAGGAAAGTAGAAATGGACAAAATTAAACAACTCTTTGCAAACAACTATAGCTGGGCGCAAAGAATGAAAGAAGAAAATTCCACTTATTTTAAAGAACTTGCCGATCACCAAACACCTCATTATCTTTGGATTGGCTGCTCTGATAGCCGTGTTCCTGCTGAAAAACTCACAAATCTTGAACCGGGCGAATTATTTGTTCATCGTAATGTTGCTAACCAAGTTATTCATACGGATTTTAACTGCCTTTCAGTTGTACAATATGCCGTTGATGTACTCAAAATTGAACATATTATTATTTGCGGTCATACAAATTGTGGTGGTATTAAAGCAGCGATGCAAGATCACGATCTAGGGTTAATCAATAACTGGTTGCTCCATATTCGTGATATTTGGTTTAAACACGGGCATCTATTAGGCAATCTTTCAGCAGAAAAACGTTCAGATATGCTCACTAAATTAAATGTTGCAGAGCAAGTTTATAACCTAGGACGCACATCTATCGTAAAAAGCGCTTGGGAACGTGGACAAAAACTCTCCCTACATGGCTGGGTATATGATGTAAATGATGGATTCTTAGTAGATCAAGGTGTTATTGCAACCAGTCGGGAAACTCTTGAAATCTCTTACCGTAATGCAATTGCTCGCCTATCTAGCCTCGCGGAAGAAGATATCCTGAAAAAAGAACTTCCAGAAAACGAAGAATAAAAAAAGTGCGGTTAAATCTAATGAAATTTAACCGCACTTTTTATTTCAAACTTACTATTTAACTAGCTCTGTTTGCATATACATCAAACGATCAATATTCGTTAAATAATGTCCTAACTCTTGGGATTCTGGCTTATGAATATAAGGGATTTTACCTAGCAAAGGCGCATCAATCTGAGCCTCTAAAATATCTACCACCTCTTTATAATGCCCTAAACAAGGGTTAATTCGATTTGCAATCCAGCCTAATAAAGGAACGCCAAGCTGTTTAATCACTTGAGCTGTCAGCAATGCATGGTTAATACAGCCTTCTTTGATACCAACAACCAACACAACAGGCATTTTATGCTCAACAACCCAATCAGCAAAACTCTTACCTTCTGCCATTGGTGTGAGTAACCCAAATGAACCTTCCACGACAACAGATTGATATTTTTGAACTAATATCGTTAAGGCTTGATTAATCTTACTTAATTTAATGCGTGATTTATCTCGAGTCAGCATCGGCAAGGAATGAGCAAAAGTATAGCTATTTACTTCTTGATAAGATACTGGCTCATTCGTTGCATCCATTAAAGCTAACACGTCTGAATTATTTTCAGCATCATAATCTGTTTGGGATTCATTAGACTGATTTTCGACAGGATAAATCCCCTCTTCACAGCTACAAGCAATCGGCTTATAACCCACAATTCGCACGCCCTTTGCTTGTAATGCCTGAATAATGGCACGACAGGCGGTGGTCTTACCCACGTCAGTATCTGTACCTGCCACAAAGAAACTACTCATTTTTATTCTCCTTTTAAAAGTGCGGTCAATTCTAAAGGAGTTTTTTGAGGAAAATATTGAGATAAAGCAAGATTTGGATATTTTTAGGAAAAAATAAAAGGCTTATTTGATCTCACTCAAACTATTAAACAAGCCATCATCTTGTTTTGGCATTTGAAGATAAAATCCTTGCTGAGTAATTTTCCCCATAACCTCATCTTTATCTGCATGAACAAGCGGTTTACTCCCCCTCAAATTGAAAGGCATAAGAAATTGAGGCTTACCAAAACTCTGCATTAATATATCCGGTACAGCTGAAAAATCATCTCGTTTGGAAATATAAAGATAGCAGCCTGGTTTACGTTTACTTTTATAAATTGCACATAACATTTCATATTGCTCCAAAAAGAAAAAACCTACCAGATAATCTCTGATAGGTTTTATTTTACGAAAGTTTAATTATTTAGTCACAGCTTCTTTTACTTCAGCTGCTTTATTTTCTGCTGCATCTTTTGCTTCAGCCGCTTTATCAGCTGCCGCATCTTTTGTTTCTGAAGCTGAGTTTTTTACTGCTTCCATTTTAGAAGACATCGCATCTTTTGCTTCAGCCATTTTATTTGCTGCAGCATCTTTCATTTCAACTGCTTTATCTGCTGCTGCATCTTTTGCTTCAGAAGCTGCATTTTTTACTTCTTCCATTTTAGAAGACACTGCATCTTTTGCCTCAGCCATTTTATTTGCAGCAGCATCTTTCATTTCAGAAGCTTTATCAACTACTGCTTCTTTTGTTTCAGCCATTTTATTTGCAGCTGAATCTTTTGCGTCAATTGCCGCATTTTTAACATCAGTTGCAACTTCTTTTGCTGCATCTTTAATTTGTGTTGCTGCATTTGCTGTTGCATCTTTTGCTGCTTCAACTTTTTGAGCTGTTTCTTGTTTATCGAAACAACCAGTTACGGCTAAAGATGCACCTAATACTAATGCGGCTAATACTGATTTTTTCATTGTCATTCTCCATTTTATAATTAAGAATTAATCCAAAGCTATCTGCTTTGTGTGATCTAGTTTACGTAAAAAAAACTTAAAATAAAACATCTTCCAAAAAAATTTACATTTCTAAAGATATAGTTTTTTATAATACCTCTCTAAAACAACTATAACCCAATGAAATTAA
The DNA here is from genome assembly GCF_001838635.1 of Haemophilus sp. HMSC71H05. Classification (NCBI taxonomy): domain Bacteria; kingdom Pseudomonadati; phylum Pseudomonadota; class Gammaproteobacteria; order Pasteurellales; family Pasteurellaceae; genus Haemophilus; species Haemophilus sp. HMSC71H05. The sequence continues at coordinate 445 of NZ_KV838026.1, read as the reverse complement.
AAGATTTGTAAAAAAGTTCATTATAAAAATTTTATTTTTTGTAAAGATAAAAAATCACTTTTTTGTATTTTTTTTGAACAATCCCACTCAGTTAATTTGAATAATCCTTAACTATTGCTTTTACTTTTCAGTTACTTTTTTACGGCTGCAGATTGATCTTTTGTTTCAGAATCTACATTTTTTACTTCCTCTGCTTTAGAGCACACAGCATCTTTTGCTTCAGTCATTTTATTTTCCGCAACATGTTTAACATAGTTAGCTGCTGCAACCACAGCATCTTTAACTTGTACTGCCGCGCTTACTGTGGCATCTTTTGCAGCTTCAACTTTAGAAGACATTACATCTTTTGCCTCTGAAAGCGAATCTTTTACTTCAGCAACTTTATCTTCGACAGCTTCTTTTGCTTTTACAGCTTTATCTTCAGCCGCATCTTTCACTTCAGCAG